>NZ_RQES01000016.1:0-300000 GCF_004769405.1 Leptospira selangorensis | reverse complement strand
TCCAAACACTTTTATCGCAGTCCAATCTAGTTTCAATTTTTTGTTTACCTGAAATACATATTGTATGAATCGAAATTTCATCAAATTCATCATCCTTCGACCGATTCTCAAAATCAATCTTTAAAGACCCATACTCTTGTTTAGAATTTTTTTCAACGCTTGGTAATTTTAGTTCTTCTGTTGCACATCCAATAATTAAAAAAATTTGGCATACTAATATAAGAACTTTCATAAGGTTAACAAAAAATTTATTACCATGGTTTAGCAATCAGTAAATACTCTTCCACCCACATTACGCTGACCAGTTGGCAAAATAATACTATGTGTAACTCCATACCACATCCGATATTAAGTTAGAGCCCTTTAGTCTCAATTAATTGAATTCTTGAGATTTACTTTAGTGTGGCGAATGTTCATCTGAGGGGAAGCTAATCCAAAACTTATAATACCAATAAAAAGTGCCTCCCCAAAGAACGACTCAAATTTACTCGTTATTTCTAATTCAATTTCCGTAGTTTTGCCATTACGAATTTTGAGTTTAGTACATTTCTCTATATCTAAAAAACTCAATCCTTCTGCCACTTCTGAATGACTGCATTTAGAATTTTCTGAAACTCTTGAGTCAAAAACTATTCTGGAATATATATTTTCGAAATCTTCACTGCCACGAATCTGAATAAAACCGACAAAGTCTCCTTCCGGAATCGAAATTTTCTGATTCGATGATTTCGAAGTTTCTATTCTTAACTTTTGAAATTCAGAGATCACACAGTCCAAAGATTCAAGATCTTTATCCGTTGGCGCAATGCAAATTCTTTCTAATATTAAATTATCATAATTAATTCCAGAATTGTTAATAACAATAAATTTGATCGCTCCTTCTTTCCAATCGGACTTCTTTATCTTATATTCAGATGGAATTACCAGAATATCTTGAGAAATACATCGTATTCCAAAAATGAATACTATTATGAAAAAAATATATTTCATTTTCTAATCGCAATCGTAGAATACGGTCCCTCCAACATTACATTGACCTGGAGGTAAAATCATACCATGCTGAACACCGTACCACCACATTAAATATTGCACTAACGGATTTTGATCAAAGTGATATTGATAAAATATTAGGACTGCCATAATCTTTGCTTCGTTTGAAAATTCCTCATAAGGAAGGTATCCGCCTGCTGAATTATATAAATAAATTCCTATATCTACTAAAATACTAACTCCAAACCAAGTCCAAGAAAATTTTGAAAAAATCCAAGCTGGGTCGGCACCGAATTGTAGTTTGGCTAGTTGCATTCCCCCTGTACTAAAAATTGATTCGAACGGATCATAATTTCCATCCCTGTGCCTCATTCCCAAAGCTTGCATGAAAATTTCTCCGATCGTTCTTGCTCCGTGATCGGAGGATCGCATCGCACTTCTAAATCCTTCATCTACCCTACGGAAATGATCTCTAATTCCATGATCTATTCTTCTAAAATGTCCTCTTACGGAGTTGCCTGCATTATGAGCAAGTTCTCTCCATCCACCTCTGGTTCCAGGAGTTGGGACATAGAAGGCCCTTTGATGACCAGCCCAAGTAGCCTTGTAAGCATCCGAAATAGAGTTCCCGAATTTCCACAAATCACTCCTATGTTTTACAAGACCACGTCCATAGCCATATCCGAGCAAGAAGCCTTGTTCTGGAGTCAGACCTAATTGAGGAGCCGCATAATATCCTACAATTGCCCAAGCAAGAGGAGTTGAAATATTATTTCCACTGGCATCTCCGTAACGGACTGGATTCCCTTCCGTATACATGTATCGGTTGAATCCTTGAGTTCGATTTGGAAAGATTGCTGTGTCTGCTTGAAGAAACCTTGCAATTGTCGGATCATAATATCTAGCATTATAATAATATAAACCGGAATCTCGATCCTCTACTTGGCTAGTATATTTATATCTAAAGACATCTGGTCCGGAAGAATCTGTTCGATCGATTTCACCATAAGGCTTATAACTAATATGAGAAGCTCCAGGCATGTCTCCGCCGGAAAGCGCATTTCCTTCTCCGTTCGTAGCCATTGTAATCGAACCCATTTGATCTGGATGAAAGAATACCATCCCTGGAACTGGAGTTCCAGAAACAGTACCTCCATCTGTAGTCCCACCATTCCCCGGAGGAGAATCAACGGATGGTGTATTTCCTGCTACTGCTAATGGAAGTAAATCCCAAGGAGCAGTCCCAGATCCTCCGTTATTCATTAGTTCGTCCAAACATCCAACGCTAAAAGAAAATGAAAAAAGTACGATCAAAGGTGCGGATAAAATTCTAGCCCATGCAGGCGATAGAGATTCTTTCTGTTTAGAAAATGCTAAGGCGAGTCCTAAAAAGATGATGGAAGCCCATGCAAAAGCTAAAAACCCATCAGAAAATTTACCTTGAGAATTATATACATAACCCAGAATAAAATTTATTAGTCCAGATTTCGCTTTTCCATTCCATTCTTTCCAGAAGGCGGTGTCTGTAATTCCAGGTTGTGTCTCAGTAGAGGCAGCCGAAATTAGAGTAGCATCTGTTCTAGCAAATTGAGCTACAAGTTCTCCCTTTACACCTCGAAGATAAAGAGTGTGCTGATCAGCATAACCTGGGCGACGTAGAACTTCATAAAGAGGATCAGGAGAATAAATTACCGATAGATCCGTACTTCTACTTTTTTTAATACGATTTCCAGCGAAATCATACAGCATGCTCAACTGATCTCCTCCATTGAGCGTATGAGTAATCAATTTCCCAGAAGCATCATAAACAAGACTTTCTCCGTTTCGGGAAACCATATTCCCTGCTGCATCGTATGCAAAACTGATTGTTCCAGTATTTGTACTATTTACTGATGTTACAGCATGAACATGAGAAGAATTCCCATAAGTAAATGTATAATCTCCTTTCTTAAGAAGGTTCCCACTATCTGTATATTGATATACTTCCGTTCCATATTTACCTGTGGCTTGAACCAAGCGGTTTTGAGCATCATACGTGTAAGTTTGGGTTCGTGTGGAATTTTGAAGATCGTTTATCTTTTTAATATTTCCTTTTGCATCAAATTCCAATGTAACCTGTTGTGAAACAGTGCCATTTTTAAAATTCGTCTGAAAACCAGTAGGTCGATCATAAATTGGATCATAGCCGATATAGGACACAACACCATTTCCAGTTGTTCTAGTAAATTGGAAGGAACCCGATGTACCTGGAAATGGTCCATCGTAAGAGACTACTGGATGGTCATAGCTTCCTTTATCGGGAACATCCATTCTAACACCGGTAAGGTGATTTCCTTTGGAATAAATATTATGAGCAATGCTTCCGTCAGGATATGTTGTAGAAATTACTCTTCCCATTGAATCATATGCGTATTTAAAAACAAGGGTCAAATCATCTATAATTCTGACTTTTTGGGAGATGTTACCTCGAATATCATAAGTTAAATTTAATATACCTGCGGCATCTTGAATTTGAGTTGGTCTTCCTTTTCCTAAAGCATTACCGTCGTATGACATTGAAATGGTCGGACTTCCATCAGAGGGAGTTGAAGTTATCATTCGATTCGAGGAGTCGTATGTTTTCTGGATGCTTTTACCACGAGCATCTACTTGGGAAATTAAATTGCCTTCCGAATCATAAGAATATGAAGTTGTTCCCGAATTCGGATCTGTGGTGCTTGCTTTTCTTCCAGCAGAATCATAAGTAATGGAGGTAGTTCCATTTTGAGGATCTATCACTTTCCATAATCGACCACCGTTATCATAACTATATTGGATAGTTGAGCCATTGCTCGTCTTCGTAACGTCCTGATCCAATTCGTCCTTAGTAAGGGACTCTTCCAATAGAATTGTGGACCCGCTTTTAACTTGTGTCGTAATAGTTCTTCCAGAATAATCTATACTCTTAGAAGTACCGTCAGGAAAATTAATCTTGGAAACTTGTCCTTCTGGACCATTGTATTCGTAAGTTGTGAAAACTGGAGTTATTACTCCTTCCACATATTCGTTTGATTCAGTTAATAATTTACCAATGGCTGAATAGGTTTTAGTGGATGTTGTCCAGCGATCCAAAAGAGTTGTAGCAGAGCGTTTTACTAACCAACCCTGTGGAGTATAGGTTTCAATCGTAGTAACTTCTCCATTCTCATCGTCTCGGATTCGCCTTTCCACATAAGAAGTTTGTTCCCCGGATGTAATTCCATAAGAAAGTTTTTCACTCCAATCAGCCTCTCCAGGAAAATCTGTCTGGATCAATCGACCAAATTCATCGTAGTATTTCTTGGTAGTACCGCCATTTGCAGCAGTCTCTTTGGTCAATAGCCCCCGATCTGTATCGTATTCCATTAATTTATTAAGTCCTGAAGCATCTGTTATCGAAATTGCAAATAAATGGACCACAGGATCATATTCGATTACTGTTTGGTTTCCTCTGGAATCTGTAACAAGAACTTGGTTTCCGTAATTATCGTAATCATACGATTGTGTTTTCGCGGCAGATGTTCCTGAAAATTCTGTCTTAGATACAGGTTTAAAATCTGAATAAGCGATCTGAGTTTTCTCTAAAGTTATCCCATTGCGAGTCACTGTTTTGGCGGTCTGTCTATTCAATACCCAGTTATTCGTATCACAAACATACGTCCCAGACGTCACCGTAGTATATGTTTCGTTAATCTCCGTAGCTGTAGAAATATTTCCGCAAGAATCGTAACTTAAGGAGGTGAAGACATTCCCAGCTAAGGTTCCGCCAATATATTCTTTCTGAGTAGAAGATTGGATACGAGGGTAACTTCTTCCTGCAAAGGTTCCTGTTTCCACAACCTGTGTCTCATTTTTTACAAGCGAATATATGGTGTTTGCTCCAGATACAGTTCCAATATAACTCCGTTTTGCTTCCATCATTCCAGCGTACAAACGGTTAGTCTGGAAATAATCTACTTCAGTTTTTTCTAAGGTTCTTGAATTCGTTTCTACAACAGTCCTAAATCCGTAAGAAACACGATTAAGCGGTGTTCCTAAATTCATTCTAGAATTTGTATAAGAATATGAGAGGTTCTCGGAGATTCCGTTACCGAGATTATTACCGATCTGCTTTACGATCACCTCATTATTCGTATTCGGAACATTCGGATAAGAACCTGCACTTGTGGAAATGGTCCCGCTTAGATCTGTTTTCCAAGAATATGTGATTGTCGAACTTTTAAACTGGTTATCAGAAACTGAGGCTAAAAGATTCCCAGGAAGACCTGTTCCAAGTGTATATACTCTTAAATTCCCTACGACTGCGTTATCCGCTATATCCATTACAACCAGGTCAGTCTTTCGATCTGAATTAATATCTACTAACTGAACTTCTCCGGTAATATCAATTCCAGCGGAAGGTGAGCTAGATAAGGTAGTTCCAGTCGAAAAATAAACATTCACTCGGGAACCATTCGCCCAAACAAAGTCCCCAAATCCGTCCCCGTTTAAATCTCCGATTCCAAAGTATTTATTTTTTCCGGATTGAACGCTTAGATTAATGTTTCCTATATTAACTGCTTGGGGAGAAGTCGTCAGCTTTCCATATTCGTTACGATAAACGTAAAGAAAACCGCTATCATATGCTATCAGGTCAGGAAGGCGATCCCCATTTAAATCTCCCCACCAACGACCAGCATATACAGGGGATGCGGAGTATGGAACAGCATCTTGTCCGACAACTGGTAAGGTTTGTGTTGTTTGAGTAAAACTAGTTAATGTAGAATCGAATGTTTGGATAACTAAATTCGATCCGCTAAAATAAACAAACTCTGGAATACCGTCACCCTCTAAATCTAGAAAGGTTCCGTCGGAAGAAGTAGCTCCACTCAAAGAAACGGACACAGGATCTGCAAAACTTGTTCCTTGCGACAAAGAATAATTAATTGTAGAATCATCCACAACCCAAAGGTAATCGGACCTGCCATCACGATTCAAATCAAAGCTATAAGATTTTTGATACGATATCGGATTATCAGTTAAAGGAGTTGGAGTAGGAGCTGATATGGAAACGTTCGCATACATTACACCAAATGAATTTGTGTTTCCATTTGAAACATAACCTGATAACGACGACCCAGTGGAAATAAATACATCACTTCTTAAATCTCCATTACTATCACCAAAGGTAAGCGTATTAAGAATATTGTATTGAAACGATGGCAATTTCGAACCAAGATAACTATTAAATCCGGAAACTCCTTTAATATATGAAGAAGGGTAAACTCCCGAATCAGCATCACCAGACAAATATTGTAAATCTAGTTTTCCATCTGAGTTAAGATCTGCCCATCCACCCAAAAAAGTGGCTACGGATTGTCCGCCATTACATGGTATAAACCAAGCCAGCGTGTAAGCATTGCATCTAATTATTGCCGCATTTACAGTCGCTATACATGCTGCCCCTCCTAAATCAATCGGAGGACAAGCCTGTCCAGCAACAAAACACCAATATGCTCCTTCAATACATGCTGATTTATCATATAAAGGAACGCGAACATTTGCCTTTAAAGTTACTGAATCTAAATTATAATCGTTTAAATTTTGAAATGAGGAATTAGCAGAACTATCCGTGTAAGTAAAAGATAAAGGTAAATAGTCCTCGTCTCCCCACTGAGACGAATACTCCGACCGTTCGAGAGAACTAAGTCTAGATCTACCATATGTTCCGTTTTCATAATTGAAACGGTATTCTCGAATTATATTTCCGCTAGTTCGGATTTGGATCTTGTTGATTACTTGATTCCAGGTTTCTTGGTCTCCCGATGAGAACACTGAACCTATATTTCCAGATCTTGAAGTATAATAGAACTCCACCTCTCGATTACCATACGAGTATTTCCAAGGATATAATACTCCATTAGTTTTTTGGTATTGAATCTCATAGAAATTTCCCCAAGGGTCTTCTACTTTACTCAAAGCCCAAAACCTCTGGATCGTACCTGTAAGTAAAATGGAACTTGCGTTTCCTCCGAAGGTGTATTTCAATCCGCCCTGATCAATTGCTGTCCAGGTGCAGGATGTAGAACAATCCCCTGTGGAAGTATATAACATAAAGGATTCATTATATGTTCTAAATGGTCCACTACCGGTTGAAATTAAATTTCCTCCGAGAGAACTTTGGAAAGAATCCGAAGAAGAAAAAGTAATTTTATCGCCTGAGTCTCTCTGAATCCAATCCCATCCTGATAAATCCCATGCTTCGCCGACAATCCCCCTACTTGCATCAGTAGTGTGAACTAAAGATATATTTGGGATAATTCCACCAGCACCTGGAGGCAATTCTATTGAAATGTTAGCATTACCTTTTCCTGAGGAATCAACCTGAATAATTGGGAATGATTGAGAGATTGGATCTGATGATGAAAAAAACGACTGTATCCAACTTAATGGCTCGAATGAAATTTGTGAAAAAATAAGTGTGAAAATAACAATCTGACTTAGTTTGCTAAATGGAAAAGAAAAAGGTTTTAAATTACGATTTAGGTTCCAAATTCTTAGGTTTTTCACATTTTACTCCAAAAAATCAAAAGATCTTGTAGGTTTTCCATTGACACACATAACTCAGGTTTGACTTTGAATTAGTGTCAATTGAAAAAAATATGCACTCTATGCATAAAGTGATAAATACGTTAGCGGAATATCGATTCCACCTCCTAAGTGCTCTTCTTCTGTCGCTTTTCAACTGCCAGTTTCTAAATGTTCCGGGTGTCGGATCTGTGAAAGGATCAGAAGCAAAAAGACAAATCAATTCAGCAATTTCAAGTTCGGTAAGTCTATCTAACATTCTTGTTCTTTCGAATTCAACAGCTTCAGGGACTTGTGGTGGGAGCGGTGGTGGAGGACCTAGTACAGGCTCTGCAAATGATCCAGAGCCAAACGAAACTTTTTCAGGTGCGTACTCCATCAATTTGAGCGGAGGAGTTGGATACACATATACTTTGAGCGGTCAAATTTCGAATGGTAGTGATATCGATCTTTTTTCTTTTCTAAATACTTCAGCTAAAAAAGGCATAACAATAAATTATGATTCTGGAGATGCGACTTGCACATTTTTTAGCACTACGAACGATCAAAGTTCGAACAATTCCACGACGCATACTTCCGATTCAGGCTCAACTTTTCCCTCTTCTGGTTTTTCCACATCTATAAACATCGGCTTCAACGCTGGTTTAGGTGGAAATACATATTACTCTTATCTAAAATGTGAAGGAACATCGGGGCAAACTTATTCCTTCACAATCACAGTGGATCAAATATATGGATCTTCCGGTGGTTCGGGTTCCAGTGGACCTGTAACCACTGAAAATACTTACCTTACACAAGCTATCTTTGATTCTCTTATATCCGTTGATTCAGGCAAGTCTTACACAAGAGATTCAGTAGATACCTGCGTAAATGCGATACGAACCAAAGGGAGTTTGTATGCAGTCGCAAAAGGAGAAGCGGTTAAGCAAGCCGCCATTTGTGGAACATCTGCCGAAGTTCCAGATCGTAGTATCTTCTTAAAAGACGATTGTAAATTAGAAGAAACTCATTGGATTCAAATTGATTCATTCGGAATCCCATAAACTAAAAGAAATAAACAAATTGATAGGAATCAACCATGCTCAAAATAGAATTTCTCCAACCGGTAAAAACAAACCGAGGAATGTGTGCTGGCGTATCTTCCAATAAGACACCGGCATGATTTCTACGATAATTAGTAATTATAAAAAATTTAGGAGAACTGACCGTAACTTGAATACGCGGTCATTCTATTTGTGGCTTATAGTCGCTGGCTATTTGTTATGCCTATCATCTCCACTCTTAGCGGCTGATTTACTCCTTTCGAACGGAGATGGATTTATCTTAGATGTAGTCTCCGAAGACGAAAGAGCTATCACCGTTTCTTGGAAAAATAGAATCTATGTAATTCCAAGATCTGAAATATTGAAAGTCGATGCCAGCCGAAAAGGACCTCATACTTCGTATCGAACTTCGCATTTCCTCCTAAAAGATAGCACATCTATACGTGGAGTCTTAGCTGAAGAAAAAGAAACTTCTTATACAGTTAAAACAGATTTAGGCTATCTAGATATCGATAAGTCTCGGATTAAAAATTCAAAAATTCCACAAGACCAAGATGCAAAGCTTCCATTAGAATTCCTAAGCGAGAAATTGACTCAGCCAGAAACTAAGTGGGGAGGATCTCTCTCTACCTACGGAGGAATCGGATCTATCGCAAACTCTGCTCCTCTATGGTTATCTGGTTCCATGTTTATCGAACCAGCTTACTTTCGATTAGGTGAAAGAAACCAGCTTGGTATCAGAGTTGATGCACTTGGATCATCAGGTGGAACGAATACAAGATATTCAGTCTTGATGCCAGAGATTTATTTGTTTAGAGGATTCGGATTTTCTGAAGAAAGAAACTTTTACTTATCTATAGGATTAGGACCTGCGGCTGTCCAATCTAAATCAGGAGGAGAAACCCAGTCTGGTATTGTTCCCGGTGCTCATTTAGAAATTGGTTACCAAGGCTGGAGATGGGATACAAGTTTTCTCAGAATTGGAGGGAAGGTTTTATGTTTCGCGGATGCTACCTCTCCATTCTGTACGGCAGGACTAGAGTTTTCTTTTGGAGCAAGACTATGAGAGCGATGTTATCCAAAAATTTTAATAATAGCAGTTCATTTTTTCGTAAATTTATCCCACTGTATCTTTCCATCTTACTCTTCACAACACTTGGTTGCGATTCTCCATTCGCCTGGGGAGAAGATAATAATGATCTAAAAGTTGATTCTTTTTGGATACAACCTGGCTCTACAAAAATTGGAGTAAGTTTGAAATGTTCTGCTGAGTCAGATGCATACGCGTATGCGATAGGATCCTCTGAATCTCAAATCAGTATGAGTTTATCACAAGCGAAGGCGCATTATCTTCCAATACAAGATCTAACTCCGGATTCTAATTATACTTTGGTTTTTGGATGTGGAAAAATATCTAACTCAAAACCTACTCGCATACCTTTTACAACTTGGGTCAGTGATCAGCCAATAGTTTCCAGAGGAATTTACTTAGTCGGCGGTGTTGATGGGAACGGATATCCAATTGCTGAGATTGATTTATTCGATCCAGTGGAATCAAAGTGGTATCCTGCTTTCACTTCCGTTCCAACTCCTAGAAGTTTTGCTCTTACTATCTTTCATAAAGGAAAAATATTCGTGATGGGCGGAGCCAAGCGAGCTTCAGGAGGAAGCTGGACAGTAACAGATGAAGTAGAAGCTTTCGATCCATTTACCAAGACTTGGACAACGCATTCTCCTATGCCCGCAACCTTGCACGGAGCTGTTGGAGGAAGTTCCGGTGACGAAATCTATGCTATCGCAGGCAGTACTTCTTTAAATACTACTTCTGGAACTCTTTTGAATACGGTATATCGCTTTTATCCGGATATAGGTTTAACTGGAACTTGGGCGAGTCCTTTTACTTCTCAAACTTCCATATTCCCAAAAATAGATATGTCCGGCTGTATATTTGATGGAACCTTCTATTTTACCGGAGGCAGACAATACAATGATGGCTCCGCATCTGCAACATCAGACAGCTATATACCTTCTTTAAATGCTACATCAGCGATAACAGAATCATCCCTAATTACAGCAAGGCATGGTGCGGCAATTGCTTGTTACCGTCCACAAACAGGAGATCCTAATCCAGGAGCTTCAAAATATGTCTTGATAGCTGGGGGATCTAGTGGATCTAATTTCTTCCAACCAGCTACTAGCGTAACTCCGGTATCAAACTATGAAGTTTATGCGATATCAACTACAACAAATGCTTATGCCACTGGACCTTCGCTTTTACAGTCGTTATACTTTCCTGCGATGGAAATCTCTTACGATCTTAATCAGGCTTATGTATTCGGTGGAGCATCATCAATAAATGTTCCAACTGATTTTGTTTACTCAATTGGATTATCAAATCCGACGGCTGGTCCTTGGACTCTCTCTACTCAGAAAATGCCCCGAGCACGTTATGGTCACAAGGCGGTAATACTAAGATGAAACAGTCATTCAAAATTATATCTGCCTTTCTATTATGTATTTTACTTCTCTTTGTGTCTGAAATGTTTTCCGAAGAAGATAGTGTTCAATCGCAAATTAGAAGTTTAGTAAATTCTGGGAAATACCAAGAAGCAGGAGAAATCCTTAAACCTTTACTAGAAAATAATCCTACTGATGTTACTTTAGGCCTTTTTCAAACAGAAATCTGGATTGGTATTGGAGAAAGTCTTTATCAGAAAAAGCAGTATAAAAGTGCGTTTCCTTATTTTTCGAAAGCATTTGAGGCCTGGCCTAGTCATCCCTTGTTGCGTTCTCGTTATGAAGAGCTGAGAGGGAAAAAATTAATAGATCAAATTAAGGTCGAATCACGACCAAAAGTAGGAAAGTTATCTCTTGAATCTCAGACTAAAAGCACTTTAATAGTTTTAGCTGACCCAGAAATTATAGAATTAACAAATCAACTTAAAGACAGGCTAAAATTAAGGATCACCGAATTAGAACAAGGGACCGTAGGACAGAATATAAAGGCAGAGTCCTTAAACATTCCTCAAAAATGGATTTTATCTTTATTAGGAATCTCTCTTTTGGCTAATTTATTTTTATCTGTTTTATTTTTCAGAAAGAGATAGAATGAAGTATTCCCCCTATTTCTAATATTTCTATTCGTAAATTGTGTTACCAGATACGGAACAATAAAAACCGAATCCAATAACCCAAATTCATCCGTATCCAGTATTAATATAGAAGCATTACGTATAAATGGATATTATTCCGGCAGAGTAAAATTAAAGAAATGATATAGTATCGCTTACTGCAAAAGATTGTCGCGCTCCCAATTCACTCATCCCTTACTACCCTAAAATAATTCCCTTCCTTCAAGTTCTCATAACGTGCCCAGTCTATCTTCTTCCCCTTAGGAACATACGGTAAATCCGCAGATTTAATTTTGATTCCATGGAATAAGGAATAAACACCGACTGCCAAACTGATCGCGGTATCCTTTTTTCTTTGAGTCAGGATTTTCATATCCTTCTCTTTATCAATATAACCAATTTCTAAATAAGCAGAGATTGCATTGATAAATGTAGGAAGGCTATAAGTGGATATATACGGTTTATTAATAGGACCGGGATTGGATAATTCTTCTTCCGAATTGGGTAAAGTCCTAAGACCATATTGCAAAAATCTCATGAGTTCGGTTGCAGCGTAATGATTGTCTCCTCCGAATCCTTCTGCACCGTCTTCTCTTCTCCAGAGTTCGGGTTCCGCTCTTTCTCTATCCCAAAATTTTCCTTTGGCGGAATATTCCGAATGTTTTTTAGCATAAGGCCCTGGACCGTCTAACACTGCTTTATCGATCCAGCCGGCAGAATCCGCATATTTCCAAGTCACCATGTTTTGGCGATATCCTTCGAAATTGGAAAGGTCCGTTTTTTTTCCGGATTTGTTCGGCCAATAACCGTTAAAGTAGATCCATGCATCCGCTACTGCATTTTCTAATCGAGACCATTCCATTTTGAAACGCATCCATTCACTCCAAGGTCCGTCTTCGAAAGACTTGGAAGATTTTCCTTCTGAAATTTTTCTCAAAGAATAAAATGTTCTGTAAGAAGGAGAAAGAACCGCAGCCATTCCACCTGGATGTCCTTTCCAGCTTGGATTTAAATGCAAAGATAAAACTAAATAAGGTCGAGCGGCGTTAATCCTAGAAATTCTTCCTGGCTTGATCTTTCCGGATTTTTTATCCGGATAATCGTACAATCTATAAAAAGCATTCGGGTCGGAAGATAGATCGGCTCCTTCTTCCTTTGCTGTTTCTTCTCTAGTAAGATCCGAATCTATTCTGATCCAAGGGAGTGTATCGTTCGTGAATTTTTTTGCGTATGATCTGAATGTTTCGAATCCTTCCTGAGTTTTGGTAAGGTCCAGTATTTCTTTTACTTCTTTTGCAAGAGCTAATACTACTTCACTTTCTCTTCTGGATTTTGTTTGGGCCCCCGCCTTATAAGGTTCCAGGTATTTATTAGAGATCGGATCGTATTTATCCCCGTGTTCTTCCTTAGGTTTTAGATCCAGACCACCATGGCCCGGATCTATGACTATATTATAGGTTCTTTTCGGGGTTGTTTCTTGAGAAGAAACGGAGGATGAGAAAATGAGAAGTAGAAGGCTGAGTAAAATTTTTTGTATCACGTATGGAAATTTATTTCTCCGGGGATATCAGGCACAGCCTGTTATCCCCATGTGATACGTCAAGGAAGGAATCCGTGTGTTTGGAGTTTGGAAGTCTTTTAAAGTTTAGATTCTGCGTACACCATATTGCGGTTATCGCTTAGATCCACTTTGTATTTCTCCCGTACATTCTTACTTTCCTCTTCGGTTTTCAATTTGCTGAGGATAGAAATTCCATATTCTTTCGCGATCCTAAGATGCATCAGGCTATCCTTAAATCTAGAGTCCCTTCTCATCTTCTCCGCTTGGATAAATTGATAATAAGCGATCTGAAGTTTGTGTTGGTTATAAGACACTTCTCTTCCCGCATATCCTTTTGCGGCCGCCCCAGGTCCGGACTTTTGTTCGATAGATACGATTGCATCCGCACATTCTCCTAAGAGCTGATCTACTTTTTGGTTATATAGATCGGAGAATTTTCCGTACAGTTTGTTTGTCTCGTCTTCCGTCTCCCTCATCTTACGGCCGGCAACGATATATTTGCGCATTAAAGAATATCGATACGCTTCGTTGTATTTTTTCCAGATAGTATCGAAGTCCTGTTGGGAATTTTGGACCTGAGATCCGAAATTTTTTACAACCACTTCAAGTGCACCTAAATCATTTTTGATCTTGATTTGAGTGGAATCCAAGGTCCTGGCAAAATGGAATTCCTCCAAATAATCTCCCTGGTATTTAGGATCTTCAGCCACATTGGCCAAGGCAGAACCCTTACCGTCATTACTTGTAGGTTTATTTTGTGCAGATACGCCGTACGAAATTATAAAGAATGCCGCAAGAACCGCGACGATCCGAGGGAAAGAAATTTTTGTCATGTGATCGACCCTTCGCGGTAATATAACACAACGCTTAAGAAGCAAACAAGCTTTTTATTGCTTAAAATCGAAACATAATATTCCGTCACCAACAGGGAATAAGGTGTATTCTATCTTAGAATTTTTGATTAGGGACCATAATTCGCGTACCGCCCGGTCGGAAGGAGCTTGGTTTGTAGGATCTGCAATCCTTCCATGCCACAGAACATTATCGTAGATCACTCTTAGATTTCTGGTTTTTCCCTTTTCTAGGATCATCTCTAAAATTTCCGGATATCGGATCTTATCACAATCCACAAACATCAGCTCCTTTCGGTTCAAAGAAGAAGGTTCCAAAAATTCTTTTGCGATCTCGGAACAGTCCGCATTCGTAAATTCAACTCTATTGGAATTGGGCTCCAGTTTGGCAAAAAATTCTTTCGCGACTTGGATGAAGTCCGCTTCTCTATCCACAGTTTGGATCTTTGTATCTTTTCGAATCGAAGAGATAAGCCAGAATAAGGAAATCCCATAGCCGGTTCCCAATTCCAAAATTACGTCCGGATCCCAGGAAGAGGCTAAAAATGCGAGCACCGCTCCAGATGCTGGAGTCAAAACGGGAAACTTATCTTGAGCGGCTTTTTTTTCCAGATCTTCTAGCCAATCATAAGGGCGTTTTACTAATTCTGAATGGATCCAATCTTCTAATCCATCTTTATAAATAGAAGTCCCGTATTTCTGTTTTGGATTCTGCGAAGCCATATTATTCGGGAAGAAAAAGATGGATCCTATCTTTTTCGGAAGGAGGAATTCTTTTAGATAATACTTTTCGAATATACGAGGGAGGATAACGTTTTGAAAAATGTATCAGAACTATCTTTTCGTTCTTAAAAGAAGAAATATGATGCAAGATCTCGTCCAGATGGATATGCCCCCACTCTCTTGCATTCTCCACATTCCTTTCATTGTCTATATAAGTACATTCTAAAAATAGGATCTCGGATTCCGCCACATCCTTATGAGTAAGCACGTATTCTATTTTAGTATCTCCGGAAAAACTGACCACTGGCTTGGAATGAACTTCATTGATGTCGATCCCTTCTTCTTTCTTTTTTAAAAGTTCGTTTCGATCTAATCCGACAAATTCGGCCTTTAACTTTTTCTTTCTTTCGTAGATTGTATAACCCTGGGAATCCACTCTATGAAATGTTTTCCATACTTTAAAAAAATGGTATGCATCTATTGGGATCTCTTCCCCTTCTTCCAATCCTTTCATTTCGTAGGAGTAGGGAAAATCTTCTATCTTAGAATAAAGAGATAAAATTTCTCTCATGGGAGCTTCTAATGTTTTAGGGAGATATATTTTAGGAGGTCCTAATTTGCGTAAGGACCTTTGAGAAATATAATAAGGAATTCCGGCGGAATGATCCAAATGTGCATGGGTCAATAATAGTCTTTCTATATTGATACGATCTGGATTTTGGTGTCCTATATCGAACATCAAACTCAAACGAGGCATTACAATGGAGGTGCGAATTCCTCCTTCCGAAATTCCTTCGAATAAATATCCTTTATGTTCGAACCTAGAATCCATTATGGGATAGGATCTTCCGGGCCAATTGTTTTTTGTCCAGGCAACTCGGAAGAGACTGAAGATTTCGGCCCAGAGATCACTGCAGTTAGTTTATCTCTTCTAAAGTATATCTTACCCACTCTTCTTAAATCTTCAAGAGAAACATTCTGGATTTTATCTCTATAATTTTTAAGATAATCCTTAGGCATTTTATGTTCTCTGAATCGGACTTCGTTACGCAGAATTTCTATGGAATCAGTGAATAAGAAGATGAACTTATTTAAGATCGCTTCTTTTGCATTCTTCAATTCTTCTTCGCTTATATTTGAGAAGGTAGAATCTCCCAAAATTTCTCCCATTAGATTATAGACTTCCATAGTGCTTTGGGATTTTGTCTGAGTGAAAAAGTAAATCACAGAATGATCTTTTTCAAACACAGGATGACTGGAAGAAGAATAAGCCAGCCCCTTGTCAGAACGGATCTTACTCATGAAGTAGGAAGTAAAACCACCACCTCCAACAAGATAATTCAAAACTTGGACCGCATAAAAGTCCTTATCGTTATGAGCAGGCCCTACCCCTAAAAACAGAACCACGTTCTGAGTGTTTGCCTTATCTATGATCAGATTTTTAATATCTTTCTGTTTTAGATTTTTATTCAGTTCTTCCGGACTGGAACCTTGAGATTCCATCACAGGAGTTCCGGAAAATCCAGGTAGAATATCTCCTAAGAACTGAGGGATTTCTTCTTGGTTCCATTTACCGCTCACGAGTATGGAACGTCTGGAACTCAATAACTGGTTTTTATAATATTCTTCTAGATCTTCTTCTTTTAATTGTTCAAGCGTAGTTAAAGAAAGAGCCTTTCCTTTTACTTTTCCTTGGTATACAAGTTCGTTTGCCTTTCTGAAAGCAAGACCTACTATATTATCGTTTCTTCTTTTGATCTGTTCGCCTAGCTGCAATCTTGCAATCTCGAATGCTTCTTTTCCAAAGATAGGTTGTTTCAAAAATTCCGAGATCAAAGCCTTGGACTCTTGGTCATATCTGGAAAGCCAGGAGAACGTGAGAGTCACAGTGTCCAAATCGGAATCCACTCTTAGTTTGGAACCGTACGATTCCCAGACTTCTGCAAAACTTTCTCCCGGATGAGAGGTCGTGCCCCCCTTTTTCCAAGCCTCTGGAAAAATTTCCACTAACTCGAAAGAGGTTTTAGGCTGGAAAGAAGGTCCCGCATAAAATGTGATCTCCAAAGTTTTGATCGGGAACTCAGAATTTTCCAGATAAAGTATTCTGGTGTTCGGGTCTTTGCCGATCTCCTTAATTTCAGGAAAATGGAATTCTAAAGCAGGGATCTTTACGTCTTTTACGAAATCTCCTGGAGCAGCAGTTAAACTAACAAAAGAGAATAAAAATACAAAAGAGGAGATAGTTAATTTTTTTATAATATTCATTTTTTCTCTCCATCAGAATTAATCAGATCACCTACTGTCAGGTTTCGAGGTGTAAAATATTTTTGAGCCACTCTCATGATATCATCCGGAGTAACTCTATCCAAACGTGCATAATCATCGAAAATTTCCGTCCAATCCCCGGCTACTAATTCGTAATAAGTAAGAACATCTGCGAGTTTGGAATTGCTGTTTAAACCTCTGATATAATCTGCTACGATTTGATTTTTGATCTTAGTCAGCTCCTCTTCGGTAACTGCTTCTTTTTTAAGAGTTTCGATTTCTTCCAGAATAGAAGATTCTATCTTGTCCGGATCAGCCCCTCTTACATTAGTCACATAAATCGCAAATAGATTCGCGTATCTTTCTCCCGGCTCTCCTGTCCAACAAGCTACTCTTTGAGCGAGTTTGTCCCTAAGTACGAGTCGTTTGTACAATCTTCCGGTCTCACCTTGGGATAGGACAGCATCAATCAATTCCAAAACCGGTTTATCAGGATGAGGAGAAGCAGGAGTCAACCAGCCCATCACTTTCATTGGGCCGGAAGAGTGTTTTACACTCACTCTTCTTGTCTCATGATCAAAACTTTCCGCCTCATGAGAAAGTTTAGGAGAAGGTCCGTCCGGAATATCTTCGAAATATTTTCTGACCAATTTTTCGGTCTTATCGAAATCTATATCTCCTACGATCCCTATCGCCATTTTATGCGGTCTATAATTCTTTTTGAAAAATTCTTCCGTTTTATCTATATCCAAAAAGGGAAGATTGGATTCATAACCGATCACCGGCATTCCGTAAGAATGTTTAGGGAAAGCGGCGCCTAAAAATTTCTCTCTTAAGATCCCCATCCCCTGGTTTTCCACTCTCATCCTGCGTTCTTCCAGGACAACATCCCTTTCCGTATAATATTCTCTTAATATAGGATCTTTTAATCTATCTGATTCCAGTTTAGCCCAGATCTCTAATCTATTTGCGGGAAGAAGTATCTGATAATTCGTAACATCATTCGTTGTGTATGCATTAAAACCAGTACCCCCATTCTTTTCGTAAATATAAGAGTCTTCATTGGAAACCACGAATTTACGATGGAGCTCCAACAGATTCTTGAATCTGATCTCTAAAATGTTTTTATCTTTGATAAGTTTTTCGGGAACGGGCTCACCCTTTGCCGCTAATTCTCTTTCTTGTATACGATAAGAATCTAAACGTTTTCCCCAGACACGGATCTGATCCAGATATACTTTTTCTTTTTTGGCATCAGTGACTCCTATATTCTTCGTACCCTTAAAAAGCATATGCTCTAAAAGGTGAGCCGTACCCGCGATCTCAGGAGTTTCATCCGCTGCGCCTACCAAAAATTTGGTATAAACGGCAACAGTAGGAGAATCGGCCCTTTTCATCATGAGAAGCCTGATCCCATTCTTCAGAGTTACCTTCTTCACTCTGGATTCCAAAGTGGTTCGGATCTCCGAGAAGATGTCTTCGTTAGCGAATGCTTCGAAGTTTATAAAAATACAAAGAGTGAAAAACAAAAAGTTGAAACGAGAGATGACGGACTTGGAAAGATATTCCCACATAACCAACAAGATTTCCTCTAAAAGTTATGTTGTCCAGAAGATACCGGGAAAAAATCCCGCTGGTTTTTGTAGAGGGGAGCTTTAAACTAGGAACTATGTTGCGGGTTTCATCGGTCTTATTCCTGACATTTTTTTTAGGGTATTGTGAACCTGCAGACCCGGAATACAGAAGAAAGGTTTGGGATAATCTAAGCGATTCAGGTTTTATCTCTCATGATTATTTCCAAGTAGTTGTGACAGTTCCAGTCCCGAACCAAGAAAAACCTATCCTAACATTGAGAGAAGATTGTAAGGCAAGAGCCATCCGCAAAAGAGATGAGATGTCCGTGAACTTACTATTAGCTCAGATCTCGGAAGAAAGAAAAACTTGGATCGGAGTCGGGGTCAATTCTACAGTTCCCAAGTATGAACCACTTCCCGGACCGCCCCAAGCAGTTCGGACCAAATCCAATTCTCCTATGGGTGCTGCTTCTATCGCTACCCAAAACGTACAATCCCCGGTAGAGGACGATTCTCCGGAAGAAAAAAAAGAAAAGAAGAAGACGGAAATCGTAAATGCTGATTATTTAACCTACCGAGCTTCTTTCGCTTGGCTTTTGGATAAACTGTTCTTATACAGAGAAGATTATAGCGACCCTAAGAGCTGCATATTTGTTTTTAGAGTTGTAGATGCGGATTTACTTAAGCGAACCTTAGAATCAAAAATAATTCCATAACAAAGGAATCTAACGATCTATGTATACAAAAACGATTTTCGCATTACTGATCATTTCTCTCATTTCCGTATGTAAAACACCCCAAACGGAAGAACCTAAAAAAGAAACTCCTAAGAATGTGGTCCAAGAATCTGCTCCAACCGAAGACGACCAATTCGTAAAAGCTACCGAAGGTTTTATCAGCTCTTCTACTTACCAAGTTGTTGTATCATCCTTAGATGGTAATGAAAACGAAGCTTTGGATCTAGCTAAAAAAAGAGCCTTAAATCTTTTTATAGCGGAGAAGGGAGACTCATTCCGCCCCACCGACCGCAAATTCCTGAAGGAACTAGTAGATACTAAAGGTAAGTTTGTAAAAGTCTCCAAGCCGATCAACGGGAAGACATATTATCTATTTCATGTATCCCAACCGGATCTAAAAATAGAGATTAAGAAGTAACGAGACTTCGCTTGTAGGAACTCCAACAAACCTTTTTACATAAAAAAAGCGGCTCTCGGCCGCTTTTTCTTTTTAAGAACTCTATTCGATTATTGTATAGTTTCTTTTTGTAATATCTTTCCAGGAATACAGATATTCCTATTATAATCACAGTAGAAAATTTTCGCGTGAATTTCCAATTCACCTTTTCCCTCTAATTTTACCTGCATAGGTTCTACTGATTCGAAATATTCTTTTTTGCGCGTAGAAGTTTTACCTTTCAGTTTTAGATCCGCAGAGACTACTTTTAATCCGGATCCAGCATTCAGTAAGATTCGATGTGGAGCCTCTTTTTGGACTCCGAAATTTTCAGGATACGTAACTTTCAAAAGATAAACAGAAGGAGAGGATCTTTCTATCTTGAATTTGATCGGATTTTCTTCTTCTGCAGAAAGTCCAGAGATCAGAAAAATTGAAATAATTGCGAGAAATGTAAAACGTTTCATACTTAAATTAGACCCTTCTTCTTGCCGAATGTTTTGTCAAGTCCCTTGAAAATAAAAAAACCGTTCATCTTTTCGTAGTGTATTTTTGGATTAGAATATCACCTGAAATTCCCAACGAATCATTCAACTTCCGGATCGCTTCAATAGAAAGAGGGATCTTTTTATTCAAATATTCGGAAGCTCTATGTTTAGAACCTAAAATTTTAGAAAGATCCTTTTGTGTAAGGCCTTGTTGCTCCATTCTAAATCGGATCGCGTCAATTGGATCCGGAGGAAAGATCAAAATATGTTTCTCTTCGTAATTGCTAACTAGAACGAAAAGCGTTTCTAATTCAATTTCTTCTTCTCTGGATTTTTTTTTCTGGTCCATCAATGCTTCGATCCGCTTTAAAGCGGACTTATGATCGGTTTTAGAGATTACCGGTTGTATTTTAATCGCATTTGTCATAATAAAATCCTTACAAGATGTCTAAATCGTTTCCGCATCTATCCTATCATATTCGGAATGAGTCCCGACAAATCGGATAAATACCCCTCCAAACCTATATTCCATTTTTACGATAATCCTGTAATTATTCCCTCCCACATTAAAAACAACTCTGCTACCCGGAAGAAAATCTGCCGACCTATATCGTTCCTTAATTGTCTTGGGCTCGTTCCAAAGAGATTTTTTAGCTTCTTCGTACCAGGCGGATAAAGGAATTTTCGCGTTAGGATGTTTTTTCCAGAATTCCACCAAAGTCGCCCTGGAAATAATCCTGTTTCTCCGCATGAAGATATTATACAGGTTGGTTCCAAAATTTGGAACTAAAAAATTATAGAAAAAGGTGATCGTCCCGGAATATTGATTACCGGGAAAAACTTTTATCCCTTAAAATTTTGGAATTGAACATCAAAAGGAAGGTCTGCAGATTTTAGGAGTCTCATGATTTCCTGAAGTTCATCCTTCTTCTTTCCTTGGATCCTGACACAATTTCCCATAATAGTCGGGATCACTTTCAGTTTAGAATCTTTTACGATCTTAGTAATCTCTTTGGTCTGTTCTTTTTCAAGACCGTTACGAATTTTCACTTTCATCCGAACAGTATTACCGGTCGCAGGTTCCAATTTGGATTTGAAATCGAATGACTTAAGACCGAGTCCTCTTTTCGCCATCTTATTGATAAGAACATCGATCACACTTTCCAATTTTGCTTCGTTGTCCGAAATAAGAGTTAAATTTTCCTCTTCCAGTTTGATCTCCGACTTGGAACCCTTAAAGTCGAATCTATTCTTGATCTCTGCGATCGCTTGAGTAACAGCGTTTTGTAATTCAGGTCTATCTATCTCGGAAACAACATCGAATGATGGATCGCTCATCTTATTTTCCCCCGTTCAAACTGGAACTTGCTTTTTCTAATGCGGATCTAACTGCTTCTTCTACTTTGGAAACTTCCTTTCCTCCGCCTTGGGCCATGTCCGGTTTTCCGCCGCCCTTCCCGCCTAAAATTTCACAGGCAGTTTTTACGAGTTCTCCACAGTGGATCTTTCCAACCAAAGAAGAAGAACAAGTAATTACTATACTCGCATCTTCCGCGTTTTTACTGGCAAGAATGGCCACTATTTCTTTTTCCCTGACTTTGATATTATCAGAAAGCCCTTTTAATGCTTTTGCATCCTTGGACTCGAAGATCGCAGAAACAATTTTAGCGGATCCGATCACTTTAGAATTTTCGAATACTTTCGCGATCACTTCCGGATTATTTTCGAAATCCCTGGATTCTCTATTCTTCTTTTCTTTTAAGAACTTGGATTGGGCTTCTTCCAATTCTAAGGACAGTTTCTCGGAAAGGTCTCTGAGAGAAACTACTGCATCCGCACCTTTAGATTCGAACAAAGATCTGATCTCATCCGGCCCTGGGATTATGGTCTTGATAGAAAGTGCTGCCCCTTCTGCTCCTAACTCGTCCTTGATCTTTAGATTTAGATTTTGGACCGATTCCGTTAATTCTGCAAATCTATTCTGGAAGGTTTCCACAACTAGTGGGCCTGCCACTGCTTCTATCCTTCTATTTCCGGCACCTGGGCTGGATTCTTTTTTAATGAAGAAGTATCCGATATCTCCGGTATTAACTACGTGGGTTCCACCGCAGAATTCCAAGGAGCGATCTCCCATTTGTAGAACTCTTACGCTATCTCCGTATTTTTCATCGAATGCAGCAACCGCTCCGGTTTTTTTAGCTTCTTCGATCGGTAAAACTTTGGTATCTACAGGGATATGACGGACGATACTTTCGTTTACCCAGGATTCTATATTACGAATTTCTTCTACACTTAATGGACTTGGATGGGAGAAGTCGAAGCGCAGATATTCAGGAGAAACAATGGATCCTTTTTGGAGAACATGATTCCCAAGAAGTTGTCTGAGAGCACCATTTAATAAGTGAGTTCCGGAGTGATGGAATTTCAGTCTTTCTCTTCTTTCCTTCTCCACCTCAAGAACCGCTTTGTCTCCTGCGGAAAAACTTCCGGAGAGAACGGTTCCTATATGAAGAATAATATCATTTTCTTTTTGGGTATCTAAAACCTTGAAGACTGACCCGTCTTTTCGGATAAATCCTATATCTCCAACTTGTCCCCCACCTTCCGGATAGAATGGACTGGAAGAAAACACCAACACTCCAGACTCACCTTCTTTGAGAACAGTAGCTTGTTTATTATCCGAAAATATAAATTTAAGATCCGATTCTGCTTCTAAAACATCATAACCCAAAAATTGGGTCTTATCGGTTTTGATCCCTGTGAATAAGGAAACCTTGTTTGCCTTCCAAGTCTCGCGGGAAGATTGTCTATCCTTCTCTAGTTCTTCCTCGAAACCTTTTTTGTCGAATGAAAGTCCATGCTCTGCGACGATCTCTTCTGTCATCTCCGCAGGAAAACCGTAAGTTCCATAAAGTAAGAAACTATCTTTTCCGGAGAACGTGCTGGAACCTTCCGATTTGGTTTTGGAAACAAGAACTTCTATCTTTTCCAAACCGATCTCTAAGGTTTTTAGGAATAATTCCTCTTCTGCGAGAAGTGTTCTTTCTACTGAAGAGATATGTTTTTCTAGATCGGGATATCTTTCTTTATAAATATTACATACTGATTTTGCAAGTTTGTATAGGAAAGGTTCTCTCAGATCTAGTTTTCTAGCGAATAATACAGCCCTACGGATCAAACGTCGAATAACATATCCCCTTCCGGTTCTATCAGGATAAATCCCATCGGATACGGTAAAAAGAACGGAACGAATATGATCCGTAATTACTCTGAAAGGAACTTTAGTGGATTCGTTATAGGTTTTGCCTGAGATTTTTTCAACTTCTGAAATAATTCCGCGAAGTTCGTCAGTATCATAAACCGAATCCACTCCTTGTAGTAGTAAAGCCACCCTTTCTAATCCGGATCCTGTATCGATACCGGTTTGTTTAAGAGGATGAAGATTTCCTTCCGTGTCCTGGTTGAATTGGTTAAATACTATATTCCAAAATTCTAAAAAACGATCGCAATCGCAACCTGGTTTGCACTCGTATTTAACTCCACAGTCCGGAAAAGCTTTTTCAGGCCCTCTGTCCAAATATAATTCCGAACAAGGTCCACAGGCTCCACTATCTCCAGCAGGCCCCCAGAAATTATCTTTTTTACCTAAGCGAGTGATCCTCTCCTTTGGAATACCCTTGGAGATCCAGATCTTCTCAGCTTCATCATCATTTTCGAATACTGTGATCCAAAGTTTTTCTTTTGGAAAGCCTAGATGATTTACGGAACAATCTAATGCATATTCGATCGCTTCTTCTTTAAAATAATCTCCGAAGCTGAAGTTTCCGAGCATTTCGAAGAATGTACAATGTCTTTCGGTTTTACCTACATTCTCCAGGTCGGTGGTTCTCAAACATTTTTGAGCGGAAGTTGCTCTAGTATAAGGAAGTTCTACTGCACCGGTAAATAAAGGTTTAAACTGCACCATTCCGGCAGTAGTGAATAGAAGTGTAGGATCTCCCGCAGGTAGTAGAGAAGAAGAAGGAACTACTGTGTGCCCCTTCTCCTTAAAATAATCCAAAAAGATTTTGCGGACTTCGGAAACTTTTTTAAAATTCATGATACCCCTTAAAACAGAAAATGCCCGAGGTCTTGCTGGCAAGAACTTCAGGCATTCCCAAAAATAGATCTAAAAAGCGTAGATTAACGTTTAGAGAACTGAGTTCCTCTACGTGCTTTGTGTAGACCGTATTTTTTACGTTCCACCATACGTGGGTCACGAGTCAGAAGGCCTTCTTTTTTAACAGTAGCTCTGAACTCGGGATTATAACGGCAGATCACTCTTGCAAGTGCGTGACGGATCGCTCCGACTTGTCCGATGATCCCTCCTCCGGAAACGTTTACTTTAAGGTCGAACTTCTCAGCAACGTTCATCAGAGTTAAAGCAGTAATTGCTTCTTTGATATTAGAGCGGCTGTTTTGCAGATAATCTTTGTAATCTTTATCATTGATTACAATCTTACCGGAACCTTCTTTTAATTTTACGCGGGCGATTGCGTTTTTACGACGACCTACTGCCCAGATTTCCTTGGCGCTTGCCATATTCTAATATCTCCTAGAGTTCCAGTTTGATCGGCTTTTGAGCGCCGAGATTATGCTCGGTTCCTGGGAAAATTCTGAAATGAGTTAACATTTCAGCACCGAGTTTACTTTTAGGAAGCATACCCTTTACTGCTTCATACAGGATTTTTTCAGGTTGTTTAACTCTCATACTTTGGAGAGTAGTAGCTGTCATACCACCCGGATAACGAGAGTGATGGAAATATTCTTTTTGAGTCTCTTTATTTCCAGTCACAGCTACCTTAGCAGCATTGATAACGATAATATTATCTCCACAATCAACGTTGGGAGTAAAAGTAGGCTTATGTTTACCGCGGAGTCTAGTAGCGATCTCCGAAGCGAGACGACCTAAGGTTTTGCCTTCAGCGTCGACTACGTACCAAGCTTTATTAGCTTGTTCCTTTTTTAAGGAAGGAGTTCTATGCGGTTTAGATACGATTGGCATGGGTATGTCCTGTATTGGCCAATTTCGCGTACCGGCCTAAGGGGTCAAGGAAATACGGACAAAATTCCTAGAAACCGAGGCTAAAACTTGCTTCTGCACCCCATCCAATTCTACCAGCAGACCAATCAGGCCTAGGCACGACTGTCCAAGCGACCGGATTGGCAGAAGCCCCCTGCTCCCAGGATTTTCCCAGGAAATAAGTACGCACCAATTGAGCTAAATACACTCCACCCAATACATACACGGAAGTATTATATGCATGGACGGAAGTTTCATAATCTGCTCTTGCTCCAGGGACTACGGTGAGAAGGTAGAAGTTTGCAATTCCGCCTCCGTAGATATAAGCACCGGTGGTGCTACTTTTGGAGACTGCATCATCATATTTACTTTTTGCCGATTCCGCTTCGGATCTGGAATATCCTGCATACCCAAGGCTAACTAAGAATGCTCCGCCTGTGATTTTTGCTTCCAGTTTATTATCAGTATACCATTGTCCCCAGCCAGGTAGAATTGCAGAACGCCATACTGCGCTCCATCTACTTCTACTAGGTCCTGTAGAAGTAGGAGGCGGGATGATTTGGATAGGCTCCTCAACTACTTGAGGGTTTTCTTGGACCTTTTTTTCTTCTTCCTTACGAATGCGATTCTCTTCTTCTTTTGTGATATCTTTATAAATAATTTTTAATATATCTCTTTTGCTGATGTTCTGTTTGCCCGATTCCGTTTGAACAACGATCGTCTTCTCATTTTGACCTACTACGTTACCGATCACCTTACCACCTTTGCGGAGAAGAATGGTCTGATCGGCAAATAACAAACCTGGAGTTAGAACCATTGCCAATAGGAAAAAGATTGCAAAACGGACTTTAAGATTTGGGCGCATCTTGGCAGAATAAAATACTTTCAGATATTTTAGTCAAGTTTAATGAGAAATTCGCTAAGCTTTGTATTATGCGAAGCAGGAAATTTCTTGCAAAAACAACTGGTTTGGTTTTTAATCGTGCGGTGAAATTTTTTATTCAGCTGTCCTTCTTCTTTCTCATTCTTTCTTCAAACGCTTGTATGAGCTCAAAAGTTTGTTCCGATCAGGACAAAAATTGTAGTATTCAAGAACAGATATATTCTATGATCTCCGCTCCTCAAGGGATATACTTATATTCAACTCAAACAACCTACCAAGGAAATTTGGCAGTCTATGGATCTACTATCGATGACAGTCTTCATAATATCTGCACCGCAAATCGTTTGTTTGCATCGATCATCAATCCAAGTTGTATGAATGTTCTTCCTTTAGTTTCTACTTCTACAAATGTTATGTATAATTTCCCCGCACTCTATGGTGTTCCGGACAATACCAGTTACCCCATAAGAGGAGCAAGGGGAGAATTGATTGCTAACACTTGGTCAAATCTATTTGCCGGATTATTTATAACCTTTGAGCAAGCAGGCGTTACTTCCCAAACGTTTTGGACATTTGCTAACGGAGGAGGAGGTTATAATTCTGCTGACAATTGTATTGTAGGAACGAATACGGGGGCTACAGGAGCCATTGGATCTCCTACCGATGTTACTACAAACTGGCCCTTATCGGGAGCTCCTGCATGTATTGAATCTCATCCTATTCTTTGTATTTGTTATTAATAAAGTATAGGATTTTCGCCTATAAGAGAAGTTATAATTTCTTGCCTAAGGATTAACGAAGTTTTACCCTTGGTTAGATGAAGCTTCGTATTCTTGCTATTTTATTTTTTTGTATTTTATCGAACGGTTGTATTTCCGATAAAATCTGCTCGGACCAGGATAGAAGCTGCAATCCTGTCGCGAGTCTGTTGAGTCTCATTTCTGCTCCGGAAGGGATCTATGTATATTCCTCCACCCCTTCCTATGGTGGAAATTTATCCATTTTAGGTGCAGGTAACTTGGACTCTAGTTTATCAACCATTTGTAAACAAGAACGTGCCTTTGCTCCTATCTTAGATGTAGGATGTCAAAGCGTGGCTCCTTTAGTATCCACGCTTCTTGTATCTGCTAATAATTTAACTTCTCTTTATACTGATATTCCGACGAACTTACCGATGAGAGGAGGTCCCACAGGCACTATACTCGCCGACGATCTGGCTTCTTTTTTCACCGTAGATCTACACGTGACCTTAGAAGCAGCAGGTTTGGGCAGCACTGATTTCTGGACCTATGGGGATTTAAATGGGAATTATGCTTCAGGCGTTACCTGTAATGACGGGAGTGATAATTCAAATGCCTTTACTGGATATGTAGGAACTCCTCTTGCGTCTGCAGTAGGGTGGAATAGTGTATTTGCAGCAGGCTGTGACCAAGCTTACAAAGTATTTTGTATTTGTTATAGACCGGTAAGCGGTGGCGGAGGCTGAGATAAAATATCTGAAATTTATAATATGCGGAGTGAATCGTTCACCCCGCATTTCAAGTTCTATTTACAATCTTTCTTTAAAGTTGATTTAATAGTAATTTCTACATCCGGCCAAAGAACTGATTTACCGTCTTTGCTCTTATGAAGATCGCTACAAACTGTATTCAATGCAGTTAAAGCCTTACCGGCATTCCAATTGTTTACGTCCAAGGATCCTTTTGCTTCTAAAACTTCTCCAACCAAAGTGAATTGTAATGGAACATCTTTACTCACTCCATTCCAAACAAGTTTAACAACTCCAGTTCCTGATTTTCCATCTGCATCTAGTTTTGCAGAAGATACTGATCCTTCTATCTTTCCGCTCTTTTTCAGATTTCCGAAAAATGCTCCCTTGATCTTTGGATCTCTTTCCGCATTTCCACTGTCCAGATCCAAAGAATCGATAGAGAATTTTAAACCTTTTAACGCGTCGGAAACATTAGCCGAAGATTTAGCTCCTGAAATACTTACTTTAGTGAACTTGCCGGCAACTCCTGTTTTTTCAGTGAATTTAAAAGCTTTCCACTCAAGGCCGGTTGTTTCTTGGCTCACGGAATATTTGCAAGAAGCTTCTGCGGATAACGAATTGAATTGCAAACTTCCTGCAAGGGAGAATACTGAAAAAATCAGTACGGATTGATAAAAAGAATTTATACGTGATTTCATGGCCTTATACTAGGGTTGAAATAAAACAAAGTCAAGATTTTTAGATATTGGAAAGCGCTTGAACGAAGAAGAACTCATCTCCTCCTTATATCCTCCCGGTAAAGAACAGGAAAACGACTGTTATTCGGACAAAGAAGGAAACTTAATCACAACGGATACGATTGTAGAAGGAACTCATTTCCGTTTGGACTGGAGTCGTCCTGAAGATTTGGCAAACAAATTGGTAGAAGTGAACGTATCGGATATAGCAGCGGCTAACGGAACACCCCAAAAGGCATTTTTCAATTTTGGACTTTCTCCTTCCTGCAATCGAAAAGAATTTTTAGAACCGTTTATCGATTCATTTAAGAATGCATTAAACTCTTATGAGATAGAACTATGTGGTGGAGACACTTATAGGACCCAAGAGTTAAACTTAACTTTAACTCTATTAGGAAAATCTCCTTCTCCTGTAGACAGAAAGGGTGGAAAACCTGGAGATCATGTATACCTGAGCGGCCATATTGGCGCTTCCCTTTTAGGTTATAAAATATTAGAAGGCGCCCATATTTCGCTTTCTCCAGAAGTAAAAAAGATCGCCCTAGATAGGCATTTAAGACCTAAATCCAGACTAAACTTAAGTCGCTCCTTATATTCAAAAAACAGAATACATGCAGGAATGGATCTAACAGACGGGCTCAAACAAGACGTATTCAAATTAGCAAAGTCTTCCGGAGTCGGGATAGAGCTGGATCTGGACAAACTTCCTTTTGAAAATGGAGTAAAAGAAGCAATCGGGATAGAAGGTGTTTTAATATCCGGAGAAGAATTAGAACTTCTATTTTTATCCCCCGACGAATTGCCTTCTTCTTGGGAAGGGATCTCTATCCGAAAAATAGGTAGTGTTTTCGCTTTAGAAGAAGGTGAATCTCCTCAGGTCAGATATTCTTACGAAGGAAAAACTTACTCTCCTAAAGAATCAGGATTTAGACATTTTTAATCAAATTCTACTTGTGCGTCCGACAATATACGATCATTCTTCCTGATCGATGAGAAACGGTCTATTATCTTGGATCCTACCAAAGCCCCATAAACCTTTACGCCCCGAGTCAGAAATCCGAACTCTTTATCCGAAGTTTCGTTGGAGAATTTTAGAAGCCACATTCTTAGGATATTCCGTCTTTTATACCGTCCGAAACAATTTTCCGGTAGTTTCAAAAGAAATAGGCCAAGCACTCTCCTATTCACAAGAACAGATAGGAAATATTTTAGCGATCACTGCAATCTCTTATGGGATCGGAAAATTCCTGATGGGAGCATTATCCGACAGAAGTAACCCTAAGATCTTTATGCCTTTGGGCCTTATTCTAACAGGAATTTGTAATATATGTTTCGGAGCTTCCTCCGATTACCAAACACATTTAATTTTATGGGGATTAAACGGTCTATTCCAAGGAATGGGATGGCCTCCTTGTGGAAGATCCCTAGGGCATTGGTTTTCCGTTAAAGAAAGAGGGGAAAAGTTCGCAGTCTGGAACATCGCGCATAATGTAGGAGGCGGACTCGTAGGAGTGATCGCAGCTTATAGTGCCTCTTGGTTCGGATGGAGAAACGCATTTTATATTCCTGCCGCTCTTTCATTTTTAACCGCAATCTATTTATATTTTAGATTATTGGACACCCCTCAATCTGTTGGACTTCCTTCCATTGAAGAATATTCAGGAACGGAAACTGATTCTGCAAAAGTTTCAGAATCAGAAAGAGAACTCAGCTTTAAGGAAATTTTTATAGATCTGGTGCTTTTAAATAAGTACATCTGGGTCTTTGCAATAGCGAATTTTTTTGTATATATTGTCCGGTATAGCCTGACGGATTGGGGGCCTTCTTATTTAAAATTTGCGAAAGGAGCAAGTTTAGAAAAAGGAGGGATCAGCACTTTAATCTATGAATTCGCGGGAATAGGCTCAACGTTGCTCGTTGGTTGGTATTCAGACAAGGTTGGAGGGAAAAGAGGATTAGTCAGCTTGGTCTGCATGGTCCCTATCCTATTTGCATTATTCGGAATATTACTTGTTCCTTCCGGATATTTATGGGCAGACCTTACACTATTCGGTGTGGTCGGATTTTTCATCTATCCACCCGTAATGTTACTCGGAGTAGCAGGGTTAGATTTCACTTCTAAAAAAGCGGTCGGAACCGCAGCTGGATTTATAGGTTTATTCGGTTATTTAGGAAGGACTGCTCTTTCCAAAGGATTGGGATGGATGAGCTCCTATCCTTGGTTTCGCTGGGAACATTCTATATTTATAATATTTGCATCCGCAATTTTAGCCATAATATTTCTTGCATTCACTTGGAATTGGAAACCCAAACATTAGGGAACGAACATGAAAAATAGGATAGGATTCATAGACTTCTTAAGAGGATTTGCGTTATTAGGAATACTCGCAGTTAACCTGCCCTATTTTTCAAAACCAATGTATTTAGTCGCTTCCTTAGGAGAAAATTCAACTCTTCTGGATTCAATAGGCTCATGGATCGTTGCATTTTTCTTTGAATCCAAGTTTTATGTATTATTTTCCTTTTTATTCGGTTATGGATTTTCTATTCAATTAGAGAATAATCAGGAAACGAATCCCAGATCCAGGTATTTTAGAAGGATATTCGGTTTAGGAATATTAGGACTTTTGCATGGGATTTTCTTATTTCTAGGAGATATCCTTCTTTCGTATGCGATCTTAGGAGCATTACTCTGGTTTTTAAGAAACAAAACTTCTTCTTGGTTATTAAAATTTTCCTTAGTTTGCCTATTGATTGCGGCCTTGTGCAGAATAGGTATGAGTTTTGCAGAAGTAGAATTCAAATCCCAGTTAGAGGCAAACCTTCCCCGCTTATTGGAAGAGAATAGAAAAGCATATTTAGGCGGGTTCTGGGAAAGTAATGTACAAAGGACGAAAGATACAATTCTTTCTATTCCATTTTTAGTATTTTATCAATGGCCTACGGTTTTCTCAATGTTTTGTCTGGGTTTCTTTGCAGCCAAAAACTCGATCTTTACGGACTGGGAAAGAACGAGGCTTGGATTTAAAAAACTTTTTCCATGGACCTTAATCCTTGGAATTTTAGGAAACCTGGTATATACATTACATTCCCGTCATATTCTCCCCGAGAATCCAAGTATGTTCTTAAAAATTATTTATGCCGTTTCCGACACTTTCAGCGCGCCTGCACTCACATTCTGTTATGTATATTTACTCGGAAATTATTATCATTCGGAAAGAAGTTTTGCAGACAGAAATTGGCTCGAGACAATGGGAAAACTTTCTTTAACCTGCTATCTAGGAGAATCCTTAGTTTGTACTTGGATCTTTTGTGGTTGGGGACTAGGCTATTTCGATCAGATAGGTAGTTATATTGTTTTAGTTTTGACAGTTCCGATTTGGATCTTCTGGGGAATATTCTCGCTTGCGTGGAAAAGAATTTTTTCTTTAGGTCCCATGGAATGGATCCTAAGATCTTGGACTTACTGGAAGATGATCAAAATACGTTAAAACTCGATCAGCTCATCCAGCGGAATATAATCCGAGCAAAATCCGCTTTTACCGCAGGCTTACTGATATAATCATCCATGCCCGCTTCTAAACATCTTTCTCTTTCGCCGGAAACGATACCTGCGGTTACCGCAACGATAGGAACCCTATGACCATCTTTTTCCAAAGTACGAATTGCCTTGGTGGCCTCATACCCATTCATCTCAGGCATCTGGATATCCATAAAGATCAGATCAGGATTGATCTCTCTAAACTTGTCGACTGCCTCTCTTCCCGTTAGAGCTTCTATACATTTTGCCTTGGGAAGGATCTTTTTAACGATACTTTTTGCGAGCATCATATTCACGGAATTATCTTCTGCGATCAAAATAGTCGCAGTTTTATGAATTGTAGGAGCTCCTTCTTGGTCTCTTGTATTCAAAGGAAATACGAAAGGTTCCTTAAAGATCTGATTTCTGGCGAGAATATCAAATAACTTCTGCATATGAAGAGGTTTAGAAATTACTTCCTGGACTCCCAACTTTCTGGATTTTTCGGTGAATAATTCCCCTTCTTCCGGATTTACGATCAGTACGATCGGTTGGTCCTCACTTCTTATTTTTAGATCTTCTCTTACTTTTCGGACAAGTTCCAAGCCGTCACCTTCCGGCATTTCGGAATCCATCAAAATAATATCGTATCTATTTCCATTGGATAAGGTTCTCAACATCTCCTCTCCGTTTTTGGAAAAGTCGGCAGGAATATTCTGCATGGATAACATTTCTCCGATCAACTTTACGTTTTCTTGATCCTTATCAGCTACCAAAACCTTTTTAATAGAACGTAACCTGATCCAATCTTCTCCTACAGTTTCGGAAATATTCAGTTTTAGATCGAAATAGAATGTGCTTCCTTTTCCCAATTCACTTTTTACCTGGAGACCACTTCCCATCATAGACAGAAGTTTATTGGAGATAGCGAGACCTAAACCTGTTCCTCCGAATCTACGAGTAGTAGACACATCCCCTTGTGCAAAAGCCTCGAATATTTTGTCTTTCGCATCCGGTGCGATCCCGATCCCGGAATCTCTTACTGAAAATCTGAACTCTCCTTCCGTTTCCGAAATTTTTCTGAGAAGTTCTATCTTAAATTCTATCTCACCTTCTTCCGTAAATTTTACGGAGTTACTGAATAGATTTACTATAATCTGCCTAAGCCTTACATTATCCGCTTTTACAAATCTTGGGACATCCCAAGCGACATTTACAATCACTTCTAATCCTTTTTTTTGGGCTTGGAACTTGATCGTATTTACTATTTGGCTGCAAAGTTCCAATAGATTCGTATTTTCGTAGGAAAGTTCTAATTTTCCAGCTTCAATTTTAGAAAAATCTAATATATCATTGATAATATCCAGTAGTGACTCGGCAGACTGAAAGACGGTCATCATATATTGATGTTGCGTAGAATCCATTGAAGTTCGTAATAATAGATCGGAAAATCCTATGATCCCATTTAAAGGAGTTCTGATCTCATGGCTCATATTCGCCAAGAAGTCCGATTTAGCTCTATTCGCCTGTTCAGCAGCCAGTTTTGCTTTTTTTAATTCTTCTCTCTGGAGACAACTTTCGGTGATATCCTGAGTGAACATCATGATCCCGCCGACAGAACCATCCAACTGATACCAAGGCCTTACTTCCCAGCGAAGATATTGGTCATGATCCCAGCCTTCCGGTCTCCAAACATCTTCATCATTTTTTAAAACTTCTCCTGATAAACATCTTTGGTGAATATCCTTCCATTCTTGGGAAACATTAGGAAATACTTCATAATGAGAAAGTCCTACGATATCTTGTCCGGTTAAATGATATTCGGTATACCACCTTTCACTGACCGCAACATATTTGATCTCCGTATCAAACATGGCAACTGCTGCTGGCGCGTGCTCAACGAATGCGGAAAGCCTGGATTTTTCTCTAAATAATTCCAGCTCCGCCTTCTTTCTTTTATCTATATCATATAAGGCCCCAAAGATCCGAACACATTCGCCATTTTCGAATTCGGCACTCCCCACAGTTCTTACCCAAAGTTCATTTCCCTTGGCCGTTACGATTTCCATTTCCAGATCGTAAGGAATTCCTTCTGCTAAAAGTAATTTTACCGCTTCAGTTACTTTCTCCCTGCTCTCACCTTCTTTAACAAACTGCAAACCTCCTTCTATATCCGGAACGTAATCAGGAGGAACCTCATGCATTTCTTTCGTTACTGCGGACCAAGATCCTACATTACGTTTAAGATCCATATCCCAGGCGCCGATACGGACCAACTTACTTGTTTGTTCCAGTAATTCTTTTGCGTGCCTGAGTTCTTCTTCTGCTTTCTTAATTTCATCTATATCCAAGATCTGGGAAATAAAATGATTAGGTCTCCCGTTCGCATCTCGGACTAAAGCTACGGAAAGAAGTGCCCACACAATCTCTCCATCTTTTTTAATATAACGTTTTTCTAAATGATAACCGGACCTTTTTCCATCCAAGGTTTCTGTTAATAGCTGAAGATCTTTTCCAAGATCCTCTTCATACGTGATATCTTGAAAAGTTAACTTTGATAATTCTTCCCAATCATATCCGAGTAGCTTAATCAGATTTCCATTTACTTGCATCCATCTCCCTTGAGGATCTAAGATGGCCATTCCGATCGCGGAATATTCGAAAGCGCTCCTAAAAGAACTTTCCATCCTTTTTCTTTCGCCGATATCTCTTGCTATCTCTGCCGTCCCCGTCATCTTCCCGGAAGAATCGAACATTGGAGAGAGTGTGATCGACATTTCGATCCAATGCCCATCCTTTGCTTTTCGAACCGATTCAAAATGAAGGTTCTCTTTTTCAGATTTGATCTGAAGATCGATCCTGGATTCTAAAGGTTTGGATTCGTCCGGGACCAATAGATCAAATTTAGCTCCTATCATTTCCAAAGGAGTATAACCGAAAATTTTCTCAGCCCCATGATTCCAAGAAGTAATAATCCCATCCAGGTTTTTGCCGATGATAGCGTCGTCGGAAGATTCGACAATTTTTGCCAGACGAAGATTGGCGAGCTCGGCATTTCGTATCTCGGAAATATCATTAGCGATTACTGAAAACCCTACCACCTTCCCATCCCTGAAATCGGGTATATATTTTGTTAATGTATATCTGGAATGTTGTCCATCAGGAGAAGGAACCCTTCTTTCGAATAATTGTGTTTCTCCCTTTAAAGCTCCTTGTATATAAGGATAATTTAATTCGAATAATTGGTCGCCTAAAACAGCTCTTATATGTTGGCCGACTATCTTTTTGGCCTCTATTCCGAACCATTCTTGGTAGGCGTCATTCGCCAACCGATTGATCAAATTAGAATCCCAATAACCAACCAAATCGGGGAGAGTATTTATCAGAAAAAGAAAATCCAATTCTTTTTTTAAAGAATGGATCTCCGATCCTTGTAAGATACTAATTCCGCCTATGCAGATTTGATCTCCCGATCCATTTTTTAGGATTTTAAGTTTAGTATCCGTCTCCAGTTCCCCACCGGAGAGTGTTTTATAACGAATCGGAAGAGTTTTTGATTCTTGGATCTTATCTATTTGAGAATCGATCAGTTCATGATCTTTTTTAAAAAATAGATCCTTCCAATTGATATCAGGGCTCGAACCGGAAAATCCAAGAACGGATTTGAACTTCGGATTCATCCAAAATCTATTTCGATCCGAAAGATCCAAAACCCAAACACCATCCAAACCTTCGGTTTGAATGAACTGGAACACTTCCCAATCATTTTGTATCCAGTGATAGACTAACTTTTCCAGGGAATCTTGCATTTTAAGTATAAGAATAAGACGAGAATAAAGGGTCCTTACATTATTCAAAAAGTTCCTGGAGTCAATGAAAATAGAAATGGAAGATTTTGAAATTCTGTGTCTTTTGCTTGAAGATTAAAAGCAAAAGTATTTCATATTAAATTCTTCTCAATCTAAGGGTTCAGAAATGCAAAAAGAATATTGGCTTCTTCCGATCGGAGCGTTAGCTCTATTGACTTTTTTCGTATTATTGCAAATTCCAATCCGCCGCTTATACGCAGGTATTATCGGAAAGGTAATCGCGGACGATTTTAAGTTCGGAGAATCCAAAAATGTTCCTCAATGGGTATCCATTGCGAATCGGAACTATATGAATCTATTGGAAATCCCCTTATTATTCTATCTTATCTGTTTGATACAATACCTAACGGGTTCTAGTGATCCTTTAAATTTTCAGCTGGCTTGGGTCTATGTGGGACTTAGGACTATACATAGCTTGGTCCATCTTACTTATAACAACGTTATTCATAGATTGATCATATTTGCCACGAGCAATTTGATCTTATTCGGGATCTGGGTGAACTATTTCAGAAAATTTTTAGAGATTATTTTTTGGGGATAAAAATTTCCTTAGATAATGCCCTATCCAAGGTCTTTAATCCCATAAAACGTCCCAACCTTTCGTATTCTCCGCCGGAAGAATAAAAAGGCATTAGAAATATAAAGAAAACCTGATAATAATAATCGTATTTTTCAGTTAAATCAACTGAACCCAGAAGTTCACCCTTAGCATTATAAAAGTCAGTGCTCATGGCAAAAGAGCCTTCTTCCCTGTATGGACGAAAGCCCCAACCTTTGGAAAATGTATAATCTATTCCCCTATCTTCTGCCTGAGATTCCACAATCTTAATTTGGACTTTGAGATCTCCATCGGAAGATATAGTGACTTCTCTAAACAACCCTGAGTCCTCATAGGCGGAAACCAAAAGTTGTGTCCAAGTCCCTTCTCTATTCTTCTGCTCTTCCTCTTCCAGATTATAAGCGTGATCATCCTTCTCCGGAATATAGATCACTTTAATAGAAACTTTTTTATAATGTTTTAATACTTTTCCCTCGTTTAAGGTAGAAGGAGAAGAAAGTTCCGATCTCGAAACCAAAATACAGTTCGTGAATAATAAGGAAAAAAGAAGAAGGTTGAAAATATATATTCGAAAAGAGGAATACATGGATGCGTTCGATAAAAATAGAAGGATTATTTTTCTTTTTGCAATAATTCCAAATGATCCCTGGAAAGCAACCATAACGTGGATCCAGGATCTATGGCCACTCCGGAAACTCCCTTATTTTGTAGACCTAAGGCCCATAACTCTTTTGCGGTGATTGGGACAAGCGCGGTATCTTTTTTAAAATAACGGAATGATTCGGAAGGATGGGAGAATGCAGGCAAGAAAACTCTACCATGTTCATCGCTTACATATAATAGTACGATAGGTTGAGGTCCTTTTTTAGGAGAAGTTTTTTTCTTTTTCTTAGCGGCAGCTTTCTTCTTAGATTTCGCTTTTTTAGGAACAGCTTCCTCACCTGCATGAGGGATCAGAAAGTAAGCCTTGGTAAGTTCAGCGGAAAGTTTTTCTAAATTTTTTTCGGAACGATTTTTAGAATAAAGATAAATTGCTTCTCTAAATCTTGCGTTCTCTCCATCGAATTTGGGAATGGGCCCAAAATATTCCTTAATAGAAGAGAGAACTTTTTTAAAACTGGACATCTTACTTTTGTAATTCTGCGGATTTGTTTGCGAAATTTAAATTATTCAAATCCTTAGGTTGGATAAAATACCAACCTAATAATACTGCTACCAAAGAAATTACGGATACGAATAAAACTCCGTAACTTGTTTTAGGAGAATCTAATTTAGAAATTTCTCCTTCTTCAGAGCTCATATAAGCAAGTATTCCGACTTTCACATAATAATATAATGCCAATGCCGAGTTTGCTATCCCACCGATAAGCAATAATCTGGAGATCTGGTCTGTTCCCTCTGCGATCTTTTGGAATAGGAATAATTTTGCCCAGAATCCACCTAAAGGAGGGATACCGGCTAAAGATAAGAAGAAGATAAATAGTGCGAAACTAGTCCAAGGCCTGGACTTCGCAAGTCCGGCGATAGATTCATACGTTACGTGGCGATTTCCTTCTTCTAAGAAAGATAAGATAGCAAATGCTCCCAAACTCATAAAAGAATACACGATCAGGTAGAATAATGCTTCTTCTTTTCCGCCTAAAGAAATCCCCGCAACCACATAGCCTGCATGAGCGATGGAAGAATATGCCAAAACTCTCTTTAAACTTGTTTGCTTTAAAGCCACAAAGTTTCCGTAAGTCATGGACATCAGAGCTAAAATTCCCATAATCCAGGTCCATTCTCCTACCGAAGCTGAAACAGGAAGTTTTGAGAATACGACCAGCAATAATCCCATAGAAGCGGACTTAGAAGCTGTAGCCATAAATCCTGTTACCGGAGTCAAGGCACCTTCGTAAGCATCGGGTGTCCAAGAATGATAAGGAAATAATGCGATCTTGAATGATATCCCGGTTAATAGAAGTAATAATCCGATCTTTGTAAAATTGGAATCGAATCCTGCACTCAGCAAAGGTTTTAAAGAATCTTGCAGATGAGTTGTGCCCGATCCTCCGAATAAGAAAGCCATTCCGAATAAGAAAAATCCGGTAGAAAAACTCCCTAAAAGAAAATACTTCAGGCTAGCTTCTAAAGAATAAACATCACTTCTTGCCATTCCCACTAGAACATACAAACATACGGACATCAATTCCAATCCGACAAAGATCGTAACAGTATCCGTTCCGGAAGTCATTAGGAACATTCCAACCACTGAAAAAAGAAGAAGAGGATAAAACTCGGGGAATTCCATATTATGTTGTTCTAATACTCTAGGAGAAGCAAGAACCGTACAGAATGCGGCGATCAAGTATAATGCCCCGAACCAAAAACCTAATGTGGAAATTTCATAATGTCCTGAAAAATAGGATCCCACTCCAGGATTCGATTGAGCAACGAACAAGGAGAAGAATGCAGCGATCAAAACCAAACCGGAAGTGAATCTTACGATCCTAAACTCAAACCCTTGGAAAAAAAACTGTAATCCAAGTAATAAGATCCCTCCTCCGGAAAGTACCAGAATTGGAAGTATAGAAATTAGATCATTTGAATTTGGAATTAAATTCATTCTTCCGCCTCTTGGGACACAGTCTTTTTACCTGGGATCCCTGTTCCTCTTCCGGAACCGATCCTATCCTCGTAACTTGGAGGCTCGGTACCCAAGGTCCTATAATTTATAAATTTCTTCTTGGTGTTCTTCAAAGTACCTTCTTGTTCCAAAAAGGCTCTTTCTTGTAATGCTTGTTTAGAAGTCAGATTTAATACTACTCGAGCGCTCGGTTTCAGATACGTTAGTAGAATATTAGGAAAAATCCCGGTTAATATTATAATTCCCGAAACTATAATGATTATGAACTTCTCCCGTCCATTTAAAGGGGATAAACCGGAAGATAAAGAATTCGGCTCACCAAATAATAAGTTTCGAGCAAAGTATAACATATACCCTGCTGCGAAGATCACCGCAGTTCCCGCCAAAAATCCGTATATAAGGCTGTATTTAAAAGTTCCGATAAGGACTAAAAATTCTCCCACAAATCCGTTTGTTCCCGGGAGACCGGCGCTTGCAAAAGCAGCCAAACCGATCGCTACTGCCAAAAACGGAGCGGACTTAGCAAGACCGGAATAATCTTTTAATTCATTACTTCCGGTTCTTTCATGCAAAAATCCTAATATAAAGAATAAAAGCCCGGAAGTGAATCCATGATTCACCATTTGGAGCATCCCGCCTGCCACACCTTCTTCGGTCAGAGTTAAAATCCCTAAAATACAAAAACCCATATGCGAAAGAGAAGAGAAGGCCACCAGACGTTTGCTGTTTTTCTGAGTTAAGGCTACCAGAGCGCCATAAACGATCCCCGCAACCGCAAGTACAATTAATAGATTACGATATTCTAAAAATACCTGGGGAAAAATCGGGATCACTACTCTAACATATGCAAATAGTCCGATCTTTAATAGAATACCTGCTAAGTCCACGGAACCGACAGTAGGAGCTTCTTCGTGAACATCAGGCATCCAGGTATGGAAAGGAAATAAAGGCACCTTGATCGCAAATGCAAAACTAAATCCAACAAATAACCAAAACTTAATATTTGCCGGAATTAAATTCAAAGATACAACGGCTAATTCTTCTAGATCGAATGTGCGGGTATAATGGTATAAGACCAAAATACTCGCGAGCATGAAAACTGATCCGGTAAAAGAGAATACCAGATACTTCATCGCGGCCTTAATTCTTCCTTGTTCCCCCCAGATTCCCACCATCAAAGTGAAAGGTAGGACCATCCATTCCCAGAAAACATAAAATTGGATCAGGTTGACCGAAAGAAATACTCCGATCACTCCCGTTTCCACTAAAAGAAGAAGTATAAAAAATTCCCTAATCCGATGTTTTACATTAGAAAAAGCGGATAATACGGAAAGAAAGAACAGAAGTGCGGACATCGTTACGAGCAATAAGGAGAATCCGTCTATCGCTATATGATAATCCAAACCACCTGACTGGAGTTTCAAAAAATTCCAAATATGATGTGTAAATTGAAAGCCGCTGTCTCCTCTCAAAAATTCCAAAAAGAGAGGAACGGTCATCGCGCAAACTCCCAGAGTCACTATCGAAGACCAAAGCCGGATCCATTTTTCGTTTTTAGATAAGAATAAGAAAGGGATCCCTAAAACAGGCAAAAATAACAGAATGCTTAAATAATACTGGGGCACTTAGATTCCCCTCCATAAAAATACGGACAAGATCAAAACAGTCCCTAATACAATTAGAAAAGCGTAATCTACTACGGTTCCTGTTTGGATCCTGCGTAGTAATGATGAAATCCCTCCGGAAAGCCTTCCTGTTCCGGTCAAAACCCTATCGATCAAACGTTTCTCTACCACTTCGGATAAAAATTCGGAGAAGGCGGAGATCGGCCCGATCAAAACGTTTTTGAAAATTTCATCTATAAAGTATTTGTTTGCAGGAAGAATTCTCCAGCCGGTATAAGAGGATTCATCTAAAGGTAATTTCTCTTTTCTACCGAAGAAAAACCAATAGATCCCCACTCCTAAAAGAATTGCTCCTAGGGATAATCCAGCCAGTAGGAGTTCCAACTCATGGCTTAAATGATGGACTTCCAAGGCTCCTTTTTGCTGGGAATAATACAGTAATCCTTTTGCAAAAACAGGCGAGAAATATTTCTCTAAGAAATCAATTCCTCCACCTAAGGATTCAGGAACCAATAAATATCCGGAGAATGCAGCGCCTAATGCCAAGATTACCAATGGCAAAGTCATGGTCCAAGGAGATTCATGTGGATGCACGCTATGAGAAACTCTGGATTTGCCAGTAAACGCCAAGAACGTTAGGCGGAACATATAGAATGTGGTTAAAAACGCTGTGGCAACCCCCATTCCGAAGAATACAGGATGGAAATAGAACGCTTTTTCTAAGATCAAATCTTTGGAGAAAAATCCGCTAAATGGAGGAGCTCCTACAATCGCCAAGGTTCCCAAGAGGAAGGTCCACCAAGTGATCTTCATCTGGGATTTAAGTCCCCCCATTCTTCTTAAATCCTGCTCATCAGATAATCCATGGATAACAGAACCGGAACCCAAGAACAATAAGGCCTTAAAGAATGCGTGGGTCAGTAAGTGGAAAAGCCCAGCCACATAAGCGCCTGTTCCCATCGCAACGAACATATAACCCAGCTGAGAAACAGTAGAATAAGCTAAAACTTTTTTGATATCGTTTTGATAAACACCAATTGTCGCCGCAAAAAAAGCAGTGAATGTTCCTATACAAACGATCCAAAAACCGACCTTAGGAACTAATATAAAAATAAAATTCAATCTTGCGATCAGGAATAATCCTGCAGTCACCATTGTTGCCGCGTGGATCAAAGCTGAAACCGGAGTAGGTCCGGCCATCGCATCAGGCAACCAAACATGGAATGGGAACTGAGCGGATTTACCCATTGCGCCTATAAAGAAACAGATCGCCACAAAAGGAAGTGCGTTCAGTAAGAACTTTGCCTGAGGCAAAGATTCAGAAATCGTAATGAAGGAGACCGAACCAGCCAACCAATACGTGAGAGCAATCCCACCTATCATCGCCAAGTCGGCGATCCTATTCGTGACAAAAGCCTTGATACTCGCTTGCGCCGCATTTTCTTTATGAGTATCGAATCCGATCAGAAGATAAGAACAAAGTCCCACACCTTCCCAACCGAAAAATAGGACTACCAGGTTTTCCGCTAAAACCAAATGCAGCATGAAGAAGACGAATAAGTTCAGATAAGAGAAAAATCTTCCGATCCCAGGATTACCTTTCATGTATCCAATAGAATAAAGATGGATCAAACTTCCGATCCCCGTAATGATCAATGCCATAAAAAGGGAAAGTTGATCTACTTGGTATGCAAGATCCGCTTTAAAATTCCCAACGTCTACCCAATTGAATAGAGTTACAATTTGAGCATCTTGTCTTTCTAAAGGATGGAATTGCAAATATGCGAATACACTCGCAGCAAAGGATATAAAAGATAACGAGGTTCCGATCGGACCTGAAAAACCCTTCCAATATCTTCCGAATAATGCGTTTAATACGGACCCAAGAAGAGGAGAAAAAACTAGGACCGGTATTAGGATTTCCCAACTCATCGTATTACCATTTCATTAAATTCATTTCGTCTACAAAACTTGTCTTTTTCTTTCTGTGAATTGCGACCACTAGGGCCAAACCGATCGCCGCTTCGACTGCTGCGATCGCCATCACGAAAAATACCACCACTTCTCCTTGAACTTGATGAAGTGATTTAGAAAAAACGACAAATACCAAATTTACCGAGTTCAACATGAGTTCTATACTCATGAAGATAACTACCGCACTTCTTCTGAATAAAACCCCGGCGACACCGATAGAAAAAACGATACAGGCAAGGATCAGCAGATATTCCACGGGGATTCCCGCGAGAGTTGGTTTCAGAATTCCCGGATTCATGGCTCCCCTTCTTCTGTTTTTTTACCTAAATTCTTTTTCCCTAATATAACTGCGCCCAGTACAGCGGCCAAAAGTAATATGGAAACTATTTCAAAAGGAAGAAGGTAATCCAAAAACATGGAACTTCCCACCGCAGCAGTATTTCCTTCCGCGATCACACCTGCTTTACCTTCTTCTGATTTGGATAATGTATACTCATAAGTCCCGGAATCAGAGTATCCTTTAGGAGAAGCTTCCGTATTCGGGACACCCTCTCTTACGGAATGGATCAGCACAATCGCAAGCAATACTACAACGGAAAGTACCAAAACTTTTTTAATAGGATGGTTCCAAAGTTTTGCAATTCCTTCATCATGTAATGATAGAAGCATCAGAACGAAAACCACAAGCACCATGATCGCGCCCGCGTAGACCAAAACTTGCATGGTAGCCACAAAAACGGAACCGATAACCGCATAAATTCCGGCTAACGCGAAAAAGGAAAGTACAAGTAAAACAGCGGAACTGATTGGATTCGGGTGAAATACAACTCCTAAAGCTCCGGCAACCAATACTCCACTGAATATAAAAAAGAGCAGAAGCCCCGGATTCTCGAATATTCCTACCATTTCCAGAAACCATCCAAACCAACATAAACGCTTGCGATCAGAATATTTGCCACTGCCCAAGGGATCATTTTTTTCCAACCAATAGTCATCAATTGATCATATCTGAATCTAGGAAGGGTCCATCTCACCCACATAAACAAGAATGCGAAAAATAAAACTTTAAGAGTAAAAAACCCGAGCCCTGCCCATGCCTGCCAAACGGAACCGCTCAATATTCCAAAAGGAAGATGGTATCCGCCGAAGAATAGAATGGTGACCACACAACTCATAGTGATCATATTCATGTATTCTGCGATAAAAAATAACGCAAATTTGAATGCACCGTATTCCGTATGAAATCCAACCACTAATTCAGATTCTGCTTCTGCCAAATCGAAAGGAAGTCGATTCGTTTCCGCAAACATAGCCACTACAAAAACGGAAAACGCAATAAAGCCAGGAAGTTTAAAAATATTCCAAAGACCGATCTGTGCATCATTGATATCGGTGAGTTTTAAAGATCCGGTCAAGATTACGATAGCCGCCACTGAAAGACCGAGAGGCAATTCGTAACTGATCATCTGAGCCGTAGCACGGATCCCACCGATCAAAGAATATTTATTATTACTGGACCAACCCGCAAGAATGATCCCGTAAACGGAAAGACTGGAGATCGCAAACAAGAACAAAATTCCTGTATCCGGATTTGCAATTTGAAGATCTATAGAAGTAAATCCGACCTCTCTTGCCAGAAATTCAGGTAAGATAACGGTTCCACCCAAGGGCACAACTGCCCAAGCCATGATCGCACAGGTCATAGAGATCGCAGGCGCGATCAAATACATAACCCTGTTCACATTTTTAGGAAAGATTTCTTCCTTCGTTAAAAACTTGATCCCATCAGCTAATGGTTGTAAAAGACCAAGAGGACCTGCACGATTTGGGCCTTTCCTATCTTGGATAAATCCAGCTACTTTACGTTCTGCTAATGTATAGTAAGCACAAGCAGTGATAAACACTAAGAAAAAAAGTGCACTTTTTAATAACCAGAGTAGGACTATATTCCAATCCATCGATCAGGCCCCGCTCGCGGCAGGCTGTTCTACTTCTTCTTTAACCGCTTTGTCTTTTAATCTGGCTTCGAATTCATGTTTGAACTTTAAGATAGTAGGTCGGACAGCTCCCACACATGCGTCAGAAAGAGGACAGATTGTAGTTCCACCTTCCATATTTCGAGCTAAAGAAAGAATAAGATCCAAGTCCGCACTTGTTCCTTCTCCTTCTCTTATCTTATGTAGTAGGTCCCTCACCCAATGAGTACCTTCTCTGCAAGGAGTACATTGTCCGCAAGATTCATGAGCGTAGAATCTTGCAAACCTGTAAGTGGTTTCCACAAGATCCGTACCTTCGCCGATCACGATTACTGCACCGGAACCAAGCATTGTTTTATGAGCCGCCATGGATTCGAAATCCATATTTGCAGTTTTACATTCTTCTGCAGTTAGGATAGGAACGGAAGAACCGCCTGGGATCACCGCTTTTAACGGAACATCGTCCAGCATTCCACCACAAAGATCATTCACTAATTCTAATAAAGGAGTTCCTAATTCTATCTCGTATACACCGGGTCTTTTTACATGACCGGAAACGGAGAACAAACGAGTGCCAGGGGATTTTTCAGTACCAATCTTAGAATACCAATCCGCGCCCTTGTCCAAAATATGAGGAACTGTGGAAAAAGTTTCCACGTTATTCACAACTGTAGGACAACGATATAGGCCCGAAACAGCAGGAAATGGAGGTTTTAATCTAGGATGGCCCCTACGACCTTCCAAAGAATTGATGAGCGCAGTCTCTTCTCCGCAGATATAAGCTCCCGCTCCCGCATATAATACTAGATCAAAATCAAATCCGCTGCCTAGGATATTTTTTCCCAGATATCCTTTTGCATAGGCTTCGTCGATTGCCTTCTGCATGGAGTCGATCCCTTTATTGAACTCTCCACGGATATAAAAAAATCCTTTGTTTGCACCGATTGCTTTTGCACCGATCACCATTCCCTCAATGATCTGGTGGGAAAGGTTCTCGATCAGTTTACGATCTTTGAATGTTCCGGGTTCTCCCTCGTCTGCATTGCAGATCAAATATTTAGGTTTTGGAATATCCTTAGGAATAAAGGACCATTTGAGCCCTGTAGGGAAACCTGCTCCCCCTCTTCCTCTCAAACCTGATTTTTTGACGATCTCGATAATTTCTTCCGGCGCGATAGACAGAGCTTTTTTCATCCCGTCATAACCGTGAACGGATTCGTAAAATTCCAATTCATTCGAACGGGGATCGTCTATAAATTTAGTGAGGATTTTCATTTCTGCCATAACGTTTCCCCTTAGGTCAAATCCTTCAGGATCTCATCCATTTTTTCGAACGTTAGATTTTCATAATATGCATCGTTGATCTGGACCATAGGAGCGTATCCGCATGCACCCAAACATTCCACTTCTTCTAAAGTGAATTTTTTATCAGAAGTTGTTTCTCCAGTTTCTATTCCCAAACGAGAGCAAATATGTTTTTCGAGTTTATCATTCCCTCTCATATAACAAGAAGAAGTTCCACAAATCTGGATATGATACTTACCAACAGGTTTTTTATTATATAAGGTATAAAAGGTAGCAACCCCGTATATTTGGGCGAGAGAAATTGGAGAACCGATCTTGTCGGCAAGCGCTTCCATTCCCTCTCTGTCTACATATCCCTGTTCTTTCTGTAGGAGGTACAACCCTGGGAGGATCACACTTCTTTTATCCGGGAACATCTCCAGTAGTTTGTCTAGTCTTGCAACTGATTGGGAAGAAAATTGATAACTCATCAGCAGTCCAACTCCCCTGCGATCACATTCATGGAACTCATTGTAGCGACCGTATCCGCAAGAAGTGAACCTTTTACTAATTCAGGGAAAGATTGATAAAACCAGAAACATGGCCTACGAACATGCACTCTCCAAGGAGACTTCTCCCCTTCGGAAACGATATAAAATCCGAGTTCACCGTTAGCGGCCTCGGTTGCCATATAATATTCTCCCTTAGGGACTTTGATCCCGTGCATGATCAATTTGAAATGGTAGATCAACTCTTCCATATTCTTATAAACCTTGCTCTTATCGGGAAGATAGATATGAGGCATGTCGGCATGATGAGCGCCTGTTGGAAGACCGTTAATCAATTGCTCTACAATTCGAAGAGATTGTCTCATCTCTTCCATACGGACAAGAGTCCTATGAAGAACGGAACCGTCCTCTCCCACAGGAATATCAAAATCCACCTTATCATAGAACATATAAGGATCGTCCTTACGAATATCCCAAGGAACACCCGCGGCTCTCAAGTTCGGACCGGAATAACCGTAAGAGATAGCATCTTCTGCAGAGATACCTCCCACACCTTCCGTTCTATCCATGAAGATCCTATTATTTACTAATAAAGACTGGAATTCTTCAATCGCAGGACGAAGACCTTTGATGATAGTCTTAACATCCTTCTCGAATTCAGGATAAATATCTTTTTCGAGTCCACCCACTCTACAGAATGTAGTAGTAAGTCTTGCGCCCGTGAGTTTTTCCAGGACCTGATAAATATTCTCTCTATGATGGAATAAATGTAACATCCCGGAGAATGCACCGAGATCCACTCCCAAAATTCCATTGCAGATAATATGGTCCATTACACGAGAAAGTTCGGAGACGATCATCCGAACGTAAGTTACCTTATCAGGAACTTCTATCTGGAGCATTTTTTCTACGGCAAGTATCCAACCGATATTATTCAGAGGAGTGGATACGTAATTCATTCTGTCCGTGCAAACTAGGAACTGATTATAAGTATAACGTTCTCCTAATTTTTCGAAACTGCGATGCACATATCCGATCACGGATTCTGCATCCACCACTCTTTCTCCATCTAGTTGGATCACATTCTGTAAGATCCCATGAGTAGAAGGGTGAGAAGGCCCCAGGTTCACAAGAAGATGTCCTTCCGGGAGCTTTTTCTGTTTGAGGCTGAAATGTTCCGCTGTCTTTTCGTACATCGCTGTCATCTTAAGCCTCCATATCTTCTTTTAAGTGGATGGTGAGAAGGTCCTCTACCAAATAATCCTGACCGAAACCTTCTAAAGGATAATCTTTTCTTAATGGATGACCTTGGAAATTATCAGGCATGATGAGACGATCCATTCTAGGGTGGCCTGCAAAACGAATGCCGAATAGATCGTACACTTCTCTTTCGGGCCAGTTAGCGCCTTTAAAAATGTTTATGATACTTGGAACTTGTTCATCTTCTTCTAAAGCTACGCGGAATTGTACTTTTGTGGAGGATTTGTTTCCGGAGCGGAGAAGGTAACAGACTTCGAATCTTGGAGTTTTTTTGCCCAACCAATCTATCGCAGTCAGATCATTTAGATAATTCAGTTCGATCCCAGGAGCTGTTTTTAAAGCGGAAAGAACAGGAACAATTCCTTCCGACTTTAAGAAGAATGTAGGAAGATTTGTGAGTATTTCTTCTTCCTTGGAGATAAAATGAGGGAATTTGTCTTTTAGGAAACTCTGGATTGTTTCTTTCATCGGACGACCAGGGGTTTGTTTCTTTCGTTCATTTCCCGGATCTTATCCATTACTTCCTGTCTTCTGGCTTCTAACCCTTGGGTTTTTACTTTTTCCTGAAGTTTAATTACAGCATCTAAAAGTGCTTCTGGTCTAGGAGGACAACCTGGAACGTATAGATCCACAGGAAGTATTCGATCGATTCCCTGTAAAACAGAGTACGCATGGAACATTCCACCGGAAGAAGCACAGGCTCCGTAACTGATCACAAATTTTGGTTCGGCCAATTGGTCGTAAATTTCACGAAGCACCGGAGCCATCTTATAAGTGATGGTACCAAGAACTAAGATCATGTCTGCTTGTCTAGGAGAGAAAGAAGGTCTTTCCGCTCCGAACCTGGCGATATCATAATCCGCGCAGGAAGTACTCATGTATTCTATCCCACAACATGCAGTCGCGAATGGATAAGGCCATAAGGAGTAACTTCTTCCCCAATTGATAACCGAGTCCACAGTTGCAATTTGGAAGGAATCTCCGTAAGACGATCCGGGTTGAGCGAGTTGTTCGTTTAATCCCATTCTAAGGCCCCCTTCTTCCGAATATAATACAGTCCAACCACGAGGGTGAAAATAAAAACAAACATCTCAATTAAGAGAAAATTACCCAGTCCCGCCTCTTTGAATGATTTTAAATTCACGGCGTAAGGGAAAAGGAAGATCGCTTCTATATCAAAAAGAATAAATAGAACAGCGACCAAGTAGAACTTGATATTAAACAATCCCTTTGCATCCCCGTAATACGGCACTCCGCACTCAAAAGTATCATGAGGTTTGGATTTTTTTTTGGGGTTTAGAAGGAACGCGAGTCCGAGTATGAGAGCGGAGAATCCTACTCCCAAGAGGAATTGAATCAGCAGGGGGCCTAGATGGTCCGGCGAACTTCCCATATCTAACTTCTATCAAACTCCCATACTCGCCTATGTCAATCTAAAATCCCGAAAGGGGCCTTTGCAAGAGGTCGGAAGACCGGATTCTATCATTTTCGAATTTTACAATTTTCCTTTTTTCGAAATGAGAACGTTTTTCAATACCGCCTCAAAAAGCAGAACGAACGTTCTATCCTTCCAAAAGAACTTTAAGTTTTTATAAAATTCCTAAGGAAAGAAAGATAGGAAAAACCTCACGCCAAGTCGCTAAGAATAGAAGAGATTTAAATAAGATTAAGCGAATTATCACCCTTACCTTCTCCCCTTTGCGACTTCGCGTGAAAAACAGAAATTTCAAAGTAGAATTAAGCCAAAAACTTTGGACTACGAACAGAACAGTCGTTCTGGTTTTACCTAAAAAGTTGGTGACAAAACTATTTAAGGCATTAGGGTACTGGACATATAGATCCAGCATTGACAGGGACAAAATCAAATGGCTAAACTCGTACTATCCAGCTTCGCAGAATTACAAGCTTACGAAGGAAAAGAACTAGGCGTATCCGACGCTCACGAAATCACCCAGGCACAAATCGATACATTCGCAAACGCAACTTTGGACCACCAATGGATCCATACGGATCCGGCAAGAGCGGCCAAAGAATCTCCTTTCGGAACAACTATCGCTCACGGTTATCTTACACTTTCTATGGCTCCTTATCTATTAAGCCAGATTCTAGAGCTGAGAAACATCAAAATGGGAATCAATTACGGAATGGAAAAACTCCGCTTCTTAGATCCTGTAAAAGTGGGTTCCAAGCTCAAACTTAGAGCGGAATTGATCGAATTGAAGGACCTAAGAGGTACCGCAAGAATGACCTTAAAACTTAGTTTCGAGGTAGAAGGTGCAGCAAAACCTGCTGCAATCGGTGAAGTAATCTATCTCTACCAATTCGCCTAATCGGCAAGGTATTCTAAAATGAATCCTCGTACGATCATTTATCTGATTTCTAGGATCAGGGACGAATTCCACAGACGTCTGAATTCCGAACTGAAGGACAAGGGCTTGGGCCAGCTAACCACTACCCATGCGGATATTCTATTCGCACTTGCAATGTCCAAAAGAGTTCCGATGCAGGATATAGCTCGGATGATAGATAGGGACAAGTCCACCCTGACCGCACTTGTGGACAAACTCCAAGATCTAGGTTATGTGGAAAGAGTGAGAGATACTCAAGACCAAAGAGTGGTTAATCTACAACTTACACGCAAGGCCTATTCTATCCGACCTGTGATGCTTGGAATATCTAGGTCATTACTTGCAGGCCTTTATAAAGGTTTTACGGAACCGGAAAAGAAAGACCTAGTCCGGCTTTTGGATAAACTTTATAAAAACCTAAAATAGTACCTCTTATAGCCCGGTTAAGAATTCAGTCTCGATATTTTTGAGTATTGCTTCTTCTTCCGGGTTTCTGATCCCTTTCTCCCCTTTTTGCCTACGACCAGGAGTCCAAGGACGGATCATATTCCTATAATTATGGAGTAATTTCCCGATCTTCTCCTTCTCCGCTTCTTTTAATTTCCTGAAATCAGGTACAAGAAGAGAATTCAGATCCCCAGGTTCCACTTTTCGTAGTCCTTGAGCATATTCTCTAGTTCTTGATTCCAACTCTTTACGGACATGAGGAGTGATCAGATAAGCAAATAAATATTCTTCGAAATGAGCATATTCAGGTTTTGCGGAAAATCCATGAAAGCAGGTGAGATGAACTGCAGGGCTTTGGTTGAACACGAATCTTACTTCTGCCCTATGAAAAGAAGTGGCTAAGATCCTGCAAGGTCCTCTGTTCTCCTGAGAATGCCAAGGTTTTCTTTTAGAAGGAAGGAAACGTTTCGGTACTCCTCGTTTGATCCCTTCTTCCAGATATTTGTTGATACCTTCTTGTTCATTAGTGTTCGGAACTTCTTTTGCATCCAAAAGCCATACCTTGGCTCCTTGAGATTTCAAAGTATTCCAATCATCTCCGGTAAAAAATGGAGAAAGTGCATACTGAGCTTTCGGAATAGAAGATCTAAGATAGTTTTTAGGAATAGATAAGTTCGAAGCGTCTTTTTCGGATAAAAGAAAATATCCGTTGTCCCCTGTCGCGATTCCTCTCCTAAAACTTCCGAATTCCTTAATAGGGACCCAACCGTGACGATTATCTTCGGACATAGTCACATAATTATTGTTAGGTGAATTTTTATCATCATTTTTTATATTTTGTACCGGCTCCGAGTCATCACTCAATAATCTAGTCCATTTTGCCTCGGCATCAGGACGAATTTTTCTCCAGACCATCTCGGAAAGCTCTATACTTTCTCCTTTAATGAATGATGAGGTCCTTGACCAAAGAAAACCTTCTTCGCTATCTCTTGAATTTTCTAAGAATAGTATACAGGAAGAAGTAACAGCTCCAGTAAACAAAGACCAGGAAGAATCTAAGATAAGTATACGACGAAGATATCCGGATTGAATAATCGCTTTTTTTATCGGAACTCCATATCCAGCATTCAAGAATTCGTAAGGAACTAGTATGGACGCCCTTCCTCCCGGACCTAAAAGCCTTAGTATACGAAGTAGAAAGAATACATACAGGTTCGCTGTCCCAGGAATCTCTTCTTTGATGTCCTCTGCGAATTGACGGATCAATTTTTTTCCATGTTTGGAATGGCTAAGACGTAGATAAGGAGGATTGCAGAGTATAATATCATAGTTTTCTTTCTTTTCATTTTGTAGGAAGTCCCCTAACACCAAATGAAAACGATTTTTGGAGATCCCTGCCTTCTCTAAGTTTTGTATACACTTCTCGTGTAGTATTGGATCGATCTCCCAACCATGGAACTCGCTATCTAATTTTGGAAAATGCTCCTGAAATTCTTGGAAAAAAATTCCTTCCCCAGTCCCTGGATCCAATATTTTAATTTTTTTCCCTTCTAACGCAGCTTTGGTTTCGGAAACCCATTCCAACATTGGGCTTACCAAGGCAGAAGGCGTGAAAAATTGTCCTAAAGCTTTCTCTTTGGCTTTAGTATCCGGATTTTCTAGAGGAGGATCAACTTTGTCTTCGCATGGAACGATCATGAAAGAAATTTTCGCCTATATAACGTTGATATGACGACGAATCTACATGACAACCTTACAATTGTTAGAGGTTTTTAGAAAAAAGCATCCTACACCGAAAAGGTGCTTCGGTATACTCTAAAAACTGTATACTAAGAAGATTTTGTATTATTGTGTCTTGGAGGAAAGTTTTTCGGCCAAAATCCGCTCTATTTCATCCAGATGATATTCTTTTGCCAGATCTAGTACCGTCTTACCTTGGTTATCCGCAAGAGTAAGATCAGATCCGAGCTGTATTAATTTCTGAGCTGCAGAAACATTTTTTCTTTGGATGGCTTCCATAAGAGGAGTTTTTCCTTCTGCGTCTCTATGATTTAGATTTGTCCCGGCCTTAGCTAAAACATCTAAAATTTTCAGGTCAGTTTGTTTGGGCTCTGTAGCATAATGAAATGCATTTCTTGCACCGATCTGGTACGTCCCATTAGGAGTGTGAACATCCTTTAATCTACTAGTGAACACTGCTTTGGAACCGTTCGCTAACAAATATTCTGAGATCGCCAAATTAGAAGGAGAAGAAGCTCCGCCCACAGCTAGGAAAAGTGGATATTCTTCGATACCACCCGGATCATGATTCGGGTTAGCACCGTTCTCTATCAAAAATTTTACTAGAACAAGACTTTGGTTCCGGATCGCCATATTGAGAAGAGAAACCGGTTTTTGGTCCTCCCCTTTTCGAGCCGTATACTCTACCAATGCTCCGGACTCGATCAGTCGTTTTGCCTCTGCGAGATCATCCATATCCGGAATTTTTACTTTTAAGATAGGGATTAAACGATAGAATAATACGGAATTCCCATCCACATCCTGGGCGTTGATATTCGCTCCATGTTTGATGAGAAACTCAACTACGTCCTCACCTTCTGCGAGCATGATCGCAGTGCGGCCATCATCATCCTTAGCATCCACAGTGGCGCCTTGGTTCAGAAGTAGCTCTACCTTACGAAGATCACCTTCTTTCACCGCGGATAAGAACTGTCTGTCCAGCTCGGTATCGGCCTCGATCGCCAAACTAAAGACGAAAACGAGCACAGCCCAGCTTCCATTTCTAAGTTTGCCGTATTTTGCCAATAAATCCATTATTCCGAACACCGATATTTACCTATCCTGATTTTAGCTGCGATTCTATAAATGAAAATTCCCGTTGGCTGGGGAATATCCTTGACCCGAGTGGGCCAAGCTTTATGCCTCTCTCCCTTAGAGCGTTTTATTCGGTAAATGGTTCCCAGTATTCTGTCTGGATTTACCCCTTCGACCGAGTCCTAAATCCATTCTGGCGGAAGAATATGAGTACTACAAAATTTCCATTCGATTCTTATGATAGTATCGGTCTCGCTGATTTGATCCGAAAGAAGAAGATCCAGCCCAAAGAATTATTAGATTTTTCTGAAGCAAAGATTGATAGGTTCAATCCTGAATTGAACGCAGTTGTTTTGAACACGATCGACAAAGCAAGAGAAGAGTTGAGATCAGGAAAGATACTTAAGGGACCCTTTTACGGAGTTCCACTTCTTATTAAAGATTTATTACACCATGTGAAGGGGCAGAAGATCACTTCAGGCTCTAAGGCTTATAAAAATTACATTCCATCCGATGATAGTGTTTTTGTTTCCAGACTAAGAAATGCGGGATTCGTTTTTATAGGTACTACGAATGTTCCTGAATTTGCTTTGATGGGGATCACTGAGCCAAAATTTCACGGACCTACTCGAAATCCTTGGGATCCGGAAAGAACTCCCGGTGGTTCTAGCGGTGGAGCAGGAGCGGCAGTTGCATCCGGAATGAGTTCTATTGCAACAGGCTCTGATGGTGGAGGATCTATTCGGATCCCGGCTGCATATTGCGGATTATTCGGATTAAAACCAACTAGAGGAAGAGTTCCGGTCCGTCCTTACGGAAGAGTTTGGCAAGGCGCTTCTCAGGATCATGTTCTTACTAAATCTGTAAGAGACAGCGCAGCAGTTTTGGACTTAGTTTCAGGTGTTGGAATAGAAGAAGCGTTCTCCATGGAGAAAAATAAAACTTCTTATCTATCTGAAGCGAAGAAGTCACCAGGCAAACTAAAGATCGCGTATTCTTTCACTTCTCCCATTGGAACTCCTGTCAACCAAGATCATATAGACGCGTTACACGACACAGTGAAACTTCTAAGATCATTGGGTCATAAATTGGAAGAAAGTTCTCCTCAGGTAGATGGAAAACGTTTAGCAAAAGCTTACGTAACCATGTATTTCGGAGAGGTTGCTTCTGAAATTTCCCGCTTAGACAAAGTATTAGGTCGAAAGGCAAAGATGGGAGATGTGGAATCCACTACTTGGATCCTAGGATTACTCGGGAGATCCATATCAGCGGGAGAATTTGTGTCTGCGATCCGCTATTGGGATGAAGCAGCTTATATCTCGGAATCTTTTCTAGAAAATTATGATCTCTATCTGACCCCGACAACAGCAGAACCTCCTGCTAAAATTGGAGAACTTGCACCGAAACTATATGAAGAAATCGCAATGCAGATCATCGGAAGGATTGGAACAGGCAAATTACTTTTAGCAAGCGGTATGGTGGACCAACTTGTGGAAAAGAATCTATCTAGAACCCCTTTCACTCAATTGGCAAATCTAACCGGTCAACCTTCTATGTCCGTTCCACTTTCCAAAACGACTCTTGGCCTGCCGATCGGAATGTTATTCACTTCCAAAAGAGGAAGAGAAGATGTACTTTTCCGACTGGCAGGACAATTAGAAAAAGAAAGACCCTGGGCGGATATTAAGAAGTCTTAAGAAAACTAAAAGCGACTGGTGTCGATTTGTTGTTCTGTTTGTAAGGAACTCAAAATTTCGGGAGTAATATCTTTTCCACCGGTCAAATTAGTAAACAGGGATTGGATGCTGTAGATCGGTCCCCAAGGAAATCCCCACCATCCGAAAAATAAAGTTACGATGGTGAATCCCAATCCTTTTAAAATGGAATTTTCTCTAGGACGAATAAAATACACCTTAGAAGGGTTTTTAAAGGTCATAATCAAAATAGAAAACGTATAAAGATAATATACGAACTTTCCCCCTTTTTGAACCTCCGAACGTATATCCGCTTCCGACAATCCTTGGATTCCTTGTATGCTCATAATTTTCTCCGAATATTCTATTACACTTGAGGTCGGTTTCGGCCAATAAAGCAGCAAAATTTTTTTAGATTTCCCACTTTACAAATACAATTCCTAAACTATCACCATTCTATGTCTTTCAGCGCGGACGAATTCAAAAATTCACTCTCTCATTTTGCATCCGGGGTAACTGTGGTGACCTTTTCCGATACTACTAGAGCCGGAGGATTGACAGTTAGCAGTTTCAGCTCGCTTTCTTTGGATCCACCTTTAATTCTTTTTAGCCTTCAAAAGAATATAGCAAGTCACGATCCATTGCTCGCATCGGGCCTATTCACTGTGAACATTTTGTCATCCGACCAACAGGAATATTCCAACCAATTCGCGTCCGGTAAAATAGACAAACATGAACTGATCCAAAAACTAGCCTGCGATTTAGGGCATAACGGAGCGCCTTTTTTGAACGGCACTTTGGCAAGGATAGAATGCGAGCTGGAAAAACAAGTAGATGGAGGAGACCATACTATAGTGATCGGAAGAGTATTATTCGCAGTATCCGATGACTCTAAACGGCCTCTTCTCTATTACCGCAGGAATTACTATAATATCTAACCGAAAATAAGGGTGGGCCACGAGCCCGCTCCCATTTCCAATATTTTATAAAATCTTAATATTCCCTCCCAGGATCCTTTCCCTGAAACGAATTATCTATATGCAAATATAAATTAGGCAAAAAATTTGCGGAATTTGGATTCCTGATTCCAAAATAAAAAATTAGAATATCAAAATTTTATAAAAAAGAAAAAATTAAATAAAAAGTGCAAGCAAAGTAGATAAAACCTGACCTGTCTCACCAATAATGCGTTGCCAAAAACGCCGGAGGAGATACAAAATGAGCTTAGAATTAGTTCCTAAACCTTCCAAAAAACTGAAAGAAGCACTCGGGGAAGATGTAGCGGAAGAGTTAGTGGATTATATAGAAAAATCGCAAAGTTTTGGGAAAAAGACTATGAATGAATTATCCACAGAAAGATACGAAAGAAGACTCATGGAAGAAACCGGCAAGTTAAGAGCCGAAATGCATGACGGATTCAGCAAGATCCAAGAACAATTCAGAGAAGTGTATAAAGAGTTTGCCAGAATACACGAAAAGATTGCTTCCTTGCATGAGGCCATCCAAACCCAAACAAGATGGATGATTGCCGCCATTTTCGGGGCCATTCCCTTATACCTAGCCTTATACAAATATTTGTAGTTCTTGGCTAAACGAAACGGGAACCCTGCCCTAAAATAGTTTTCAGTGGGGGCCAAGTCCGAAAAACTGGTCCCGTAATGGAAAAAGAATCCGTCTCCCTCCAAGACGCTCTCGAACACGGTCTTACCTCAGAAGAATTTAGCAAAATCCAGGAAATCCTAGGCAGACTCCCTAACTCCACAGAACTCGGAATTTTCTCCGCAATGTGGTCGGAGCATTGCTCTTATAAAAATTCTATCCTTCAATTAAAAACTCTTCCTACAAAGTCTGATAAACTTTTGGCCCAAGCGGGAGAAGAGAACGCCGGTGCCATGGACATTGGCCAAGGACTGGCAGTTGTTTTCAAAATAGAAAGCCATAATCACCCTACTGCAGTGGAACCTTACCAAGGTGCAGCCACAGGAGTAGGCGGTATCATGAGAGATATTTTTACAATGGGGGCAAGACCCATCGTATCTTTAAACTCTCTTAGGTTCGGTAACCCGGACGAACCAAGAAACAAATACTTATTGTCCAGAGCAGTCAAAGGGATCGGAGATTACGGCAACTCATTAGGGATCGCAGTCTCCGGTGGAGAACTATTCATCGACGAATGTTTTTCCAAAAACCCTTTGGTGAATGCGATGACTGTCGGGATCGTTAGACATGATCAAATGGCAAGCGCAACCACCGGAGGAAAGGTAGGTAACGCAGTATTCATCGTTGGCTCCACAACAGGAAGAGACGGGATCCATGGTGCATCTTTTGCTTCCAAGGATCTGACTAAAGAATCAGAATCCAAACGTTCCGCTGTCCAAGTAGGTGATCCATTTATGGAAAAACTACTGATGGAAGCGTCTCTAGAAGCTATTCAGAAAAAACTTTTAATAGGTATCCAAGATATGGGTGCTGCCGGAATTTCTTGCGCTACTTCTGAGATGAGTGCCAAAGGAAAATCCGGAATGAGGATCAATCTGGACCTGGTTCCTTTTCGCGAAACCGGAATGAATGCCTACGAAGCAATGCTCTCCGAAAGCCAAGAAAGAATGTTGGTAATCCCGGAAAAAGGAAAGGAAGAAGAGCTGGTTGCCATATTCAAAAAATGGAATCTAAACGCAGTACAGATCGGAGAAGTTACCGATACCGGTCTATTAGAAGTTTATAAAGATGGAAATCTAAAAGCCAAAATCCCTGCAGACACATTAGTTTTAGGCGGAGGCGCCCCTAGATACGTTAGGGAAACAAAACGTCCCACTTATTTGGATCAGGTTTCTTCTTGGACTCCCGATTCTACTCTCGATCTACAAGAGAATGAAGCCGGTAAAAAACTACTCAAACTATTAAATTCTTGGAATATATCTTCCAGAAAACCGATCATTGAGCAGTACGATACCGAAGTTGGTCTAGTCAAACTGATAGGACCAGGCGCAGACGGAGGATTGTCAGCTATTCCTGATACGGATATGGCATTGGCAACTGCGACGGATTGTAATTCCAGATTCACTTATTTGGATCCGTATTGGGGAGCAGCACTCGCAGTTTGTGAAGCGGCAAGAAACGTAGCCGTCACAGGCGCAGAACCTCTCGGAGTAACCAATAACCTGAACTTTGCAAACCCTTATATTCCGGAAAACTATTATATGTTTTCAGAATGTGTTCGAGGAATGGGAGATGCTTGTAGGTTCTTAGGACTTCCTGTCACGGGAGGAAACGTTTCCTTCTATAATGAGTCACCTGAAGGACCGATCTTCCCTACCCCGACTATTGGAATGGTTGGAATTCTGGACAAACAGAAGGAAGCGGTTTGGGGTGCTCCTAAAAAGGCAGGACTAAGTTTAGCACTTATCGGTAAATTTAATCCAAGTCTGGGCGGAAGTGAATACCAGAAGACTTTCTTAGGAAAAGTGCAAGGCCAGATCCCGAAATTCGAACTTTCCGACGAAAAATCATTATTAGAAGTTTTGGTCTCTCTTAGAAAGAACGGAAGCCTATCATTCGCCAAAGATCTTTCTTTGGGAGGAATCGTAGTAGCACTTGCAAAAATCGTAATACTATCCGGACTCGGGATCAAGGCAGACTTAAACGTTATCAAACAATCCAGAAAGGATCTCACACTTTTCGGAGAAAGTTCAGGTTCGGTCTTGATCGGTTACGAAAAAGGAAAAGAAGAAAGTATCAAATCACTTGTTACCTCAAAAGGTTTGGACTTCTATTCTATCGGAACAGTAGAATCGGATCCTAAACTCGAGATACAAGGATACGGAATTTCCATCTCTTCAAATGAACTGAAATCGGTTTATGAATCCGGTTTGGAGGAAATTTTCAAATGAGATCCAGTCAAAAAATCGGTATCGCCTATTTAATCCTTTGTGCTGCTTTTATTATTTCGGATTGTAGACGTCCTGCTTCCGAAATTTTAAACGAGGCTTCCAGAAACCCGAGCTCTATCGAAAAATTAGACTTAGGACTTGGTAAACTAGGAACGGTTCCCCCGGCACTATTCAATTTTCCGAACCTGAAGTGGTTGGATCTAAGAATGAACGAACTTACTTCTCTTCCAGAAAATGCGGGAGACTGGAGTAATTTAGAACATTTGAATATTTATGGGAACGATATAGAAAAACTTCCCGCTTCCGTTTCCAAACTTTCTAAACTCAGATTTTTTTTCGCAGGAAATAACGACTTTGTTGGAATTCCTACAGAACTGCCCGCAAATTCTATCCAAACAATTTATCTGGATTCCAATAAGATAGAATTCAAAGAATCCGATATAGATATTATAATGGGATTTCCAAAATTAGAAGTTTTGGATCTGGCCAGAAATAGAAAGATCGGGTCTTTTCCTAAAAACTTTGGATTTTTAGCAAGCCATCCTAAACTAAGACTTCTGATCTTAAAAGAAACAGGTCTAAAACCTTCTCAAATAGAATCCGCAAGAAAACTTCTCCCAAAAGTGAAGATAGAATTTTAATCCATGAAAGAAGAAGATAAGAAGAATCCATATTCAAATACAGTAATACTCCCTCAAACGGATTTTCCTATGAAGGCCGGGCTTTCCACAAGAGAACCCGATCAGATCAAAACCTGGCAGTCGGAAAAAATCCTGCGTAAAATGCAGGAAAAAAGAAAGGATCGTCCTCAGTTCATTCTTCATGATGGCCCCCCTTATGCAAACGGTAACTTTCACACGGGACACGCACTTAATAAGATCTTAAAGGACATGATCGTTAAGTCCAAATTTTTTGCGGGTTACCAAACAGACATGATCCCTGGTTGGGACTGTCATGGTCTTCCGATCGAAGTTCAGGTGCTTAAGAACCTGGGAAAAAAAGCAAGAGAGATCGGACCGGAAGAATTAAGAAAACTTTGTAGAGAATACGCGGAACAATGGGTCCAAAAACAAGGACAAGACCTTTCTCGTTTTTTATGTTTCTGGGAAGAAGGTAAGATCTACAAAACGATGAGCCCCGATTTCGAGGCAAAGATCGTGGAAGTTTTCGGAGATTTATTCGAAAAAGGTTATGTATACCGAGGCAAAAAGCCGGTTTATTGGTGTATAGAACTTGCGACGGCTCATGCTGAAGCGGAGATAGAATATTATCCTCATAAATCTCCATCCATCTATGTAAAATTCCCGGTCAAAGGACAGGATGGAAAATTCTGTCTGATCTGGACCACTACTCCGTGGACTCTTCCAGCAAACCTTGCAATTAGTTTTAATCCTAAATTCGCATATTCATTTTATGCAACTCCTAACGGAGAAGAATTACTTATTGCAGATGGACTAAAAGAAACGGTAGAAAAAGCCGCAGAAGTCCAACTCACTAAGAAAGAATCCGTCTCCCAGGAAACACTTTCTAAAATGGTATTCCGTCATCCATTCTTGGATCAGGATTCTATTCCTCTTTTCGGAGAACATGTGACTCTGGATGCAGGAACTGGAGCAGTCCATACAGCACCAGGACATGGGCAAGACGACTATAAGATCGGTTTAGCTGCAGGTTTGGAACCTTATTCTCCTGTAGATGATTACGGTAGATATACCGACGAATTCCCGATGATGAAGGGAATCAAGGTTTGGGATGCAAATCCTAAGATCGTAGAATTACTTAAAGAAAAAAATCTACTTCTTCATTATTCGATATTAGAACATAGCTATCCTCATAGCTGGAGAAGTAAGAAGCCGCTGATCTTCCGTGCAACTCCACAATGGTTTTTCCAAATGGATTACCAACAGCTACGAGAAAAATCCTTAGAAGCGATCGACAAAGTAAGTTGGATCCCTAACTGGGGAATCACCAGGATCCGCTCCATGGTAGAGACAAGACCTGACTGGTGTCTTTCCAGACAAAGAAACTGGGGAGTTCCAATCCCTGCATTCACTTGCGAAAATTGTAATGAAACTCATCTGGATGCAAAATCCGTAAAATTCTTCACAGACCTCGTAAGAACCAAAGGAATAGAGATCTGGTACAGCGAACCGGCTGATTCACTTCTTCCTCCTGATACAAAATGTTCCAAATGTGGGTCTTCTTCTTTTAGAAAAGGAAAAGATATTTTAGATGTTTGGTTCGACTCTGGGGTTTCTAATTTTGCAGTTCTAAAAGAAAGAGGCAACGAACCTCCTGCAGATCTGTATCTGGAAGGTTCAGACCAGCATAGAGGTTGGTTCCAGTCCAGTCTTTGGCCTTCTATGGCATTACGTGGAATTCCTCCTTATAAATCCGTTCTTACTCACGGATATGTTTTGGATGAACAAGGAAGAGCGATGTCCAAGTCTTTGGGCAATGGAATAGATCCGACCACCGATATTATCAATGTATATGGAGCGGATATACTCAGACTTTGGGTCAGCTCTCAAGACTTCAGAGACGATGTAAAAGTAGGCAAAGACGGCCTTAAGATCATCGCCGATAATTACAGAAAGATCCGAAACACATTCAGATATCTTTTAGGTAACTTGACGGGACATTCTTCGGACCAAAATCTAAATGTTTCCGACTTGGAAGAAGTAGACAAATATTATCTATCCAAACTGGCACAACTTGCGGAAGAACTGAAAAACCATTACGAGAATTATCAGTTCCACCAAGTATATCAGAAACTTCTTCTATTCTGCACCGTAACACTTTCCCAAGATTATTTTGAAATGATCCGGGATAGAATGTATTGTGACAGAAGAGATTCTAAAACTAGAAGATCTTCTTGCACTGCACTTCAGATCATATTAGAAACTCTTTGTATATATTCCGCTTCTATCTTAAGTTTCACTACCGAAGAAGTTTGGAAAGAGAATGGTAAGAAAGAATCTGTATTTACGGAAGAATTCCCGGATCTTTCTGCTTTTAAAAACAAAGAACTAGAAGCTAAATTCGAAGAAGCATTGGCTGCAAGAGAAACAGTCCACAAATCTTTGGAACTTGCAAGACAGGCGAGTAAATTGGGAAAATCTTTAGAAGCTGCAGTGGAAATTTCCCCCAAAGCAGAGAATAAACTTCAAAAGGACTTCTCTTTAGAGGCTCTGGAACTGATCTTTACCGTTTCTCAAGTAGGTTTCGAAAAATCGGACAGAGAACAATTATCGGAATATTCTGATGAACATTTTTCGGTTAGAGTGGTAAAACCTAAAGAAGAAGAATGTCCTCGCTGCTGGAGACATCCAGCAGAGGAAAGACATAACGGTCTTTGCAAACGTTGTGCAGCGGCTGTTTAAAGCCGCTAAACTTTAATTATTTATGATTTCCTAATATTTGCATCATCTGCATCTGGATTTGTTGAATTTCGGTCAACCTTCTCCATTGGTTTTTGAGAATATGATCTATCTTTTCATGAAGATGCCGGATCTCCAACTCTGCCTTTAGATTGATCTTATAGTCCATCTCGGACCTCGCTCTATCCTTTGCTTCTTGTCTATTCTGACTCATCATAATAATAGGGGCTTGGATCGCAGCTAAAGTAGATAAAAGTAAATTAAGTAAAATAAAAGGATAAGGATCGAATCTTACAACGGTAAAGAATACATTAATCCCGATCCAAACCGCCATAGAAAAACCGAATAGAAGTATAAATGTCCAGCTTCCGCCGAAGTCAGCCACCTTATCTGCGACTCTTTGTCCGAAGGTCAATCCAGATTGAAACGTTTGGTTGAGATCTTCAGAGATTAGTTCCTGATTTTCCAGGCTGTTTTTGACTTCTTCTTCCAAGGAACTCAGTTCAGAAGTTTCCTTTTGGATCATACCTTGGATGTACTTCATCGTAGCCAGATTTAATTCTCCTAGAGAGACCATCCGACTACCCTGTTGAAATCTTGGGTCCAATTTAATGAGATCCAGAACTTCAGGATTAATATATTCGAAAGAAATTAAGTCTTTAGGATCCGTAATAGAAGGGTCTAAGCAACAATATTCCGGATTCATCTTGCTTTATCTTGAAATCAAGGTCTGTCGTTTTCGTCGGTGAGTTTGACAGGCTGGTATTGTTTTCTAGGAGTGAACTTGTATTTGCTCGAATTTTTCATATCGAAAACTACCCATTTACGCAATGGAAGTCCATCTATCTGTCCGAAGTCCACATTCTCCCCTTCTGCGATCTCAGTTCCGTCGAAACCATGAACTAGTCTGATCTTTTCGATCCTGGTCCAACGGCTAAAATCCAGGGCAGCATCTCTATCTACAAGTTCACGTTTTACACGTCCAAACAGAAGATTGATCTTACCTTCTGCCGCCCAAAGAACACAACTGGTAACCTCGTCGAAAGAGATCACGGATTGTGTATCATCATATTTAGAGATTATAAGAAGAAGTTTGTCGTTCGGCAGATTTTTTAAAGTATAAGGAAGGTCTCTCGCGAGTAGATCCAGTTCGTGATCTGAAAATACGAAATCCGAAAAATAACCTACGGAAGAACGTTTAGAATATCTTAAATTTCCAAAATAGTCTTTAATTTTGGCCTGGTCCAATTGGATAGGATGGTCCAATTTAATATCTTCATTCTTGGAAGTTTTATCAAAATCAGGTAGATCAGAAACGCTGATCGTAAAAAATCCCATCCCTTCGGAGCGGAACATCCTGTCTTTGAAAAAATAAGGATAACATCCGGAGAAACTAAACGCTAAAAAAAGGATCAGGGAAGTACAGAGAGCTTTTCCCTTCATAAAATCTAAAAGTGAAAAATTCATTACAGGACTCTTGCCGAATTGATTCATCTATTTGTTGGAACTTTTTAGAAGAGTTTCCGGTTCATTCTACTGTCAGAAATTCCCGAAAGTCGGGGTATTTCTCCAGAAATTCTTCGATGGTGTACAGATTTACAATTCTGTCTAGACCGGAAAGCCTAAAAACTGAATGTAGAGACTTATTTAGCCCGAATATATTAACAGTTCCTTGATGGTCCCTGATCTGATTTCTGACTTTGATGATAATGCCAATCCCAGAAGAGTCGATAAACTTTACGAGACCCAAATGAAAGCTGACCACGGGGGGGTATCCCTCCCGAACGCTGTCCTCGAACTCCAGGTAAAAGTCCCGGGAATTATCCATCAAGATATCCTCCTGGACCGAAAGTACCAGGTGATTTTCTCGGGCGAGACTTTTAAGAATCATGGGAAAATAACAGGCCCAGGAATTCAGAGTATGTCAAGAAATAAGTATCTTTGTTGATTTATTTCGCCAGAAAGCCAAGATACAATCAGAGCGGTTTCCAAGGAATCCAGTCCATGTCCGAATTCGATAAAACCAGAAAAAGTATCGGTGCTAATAACCTAGATGATAAAGCCAGGCGGGAAATGTTCGACAAGTTCCAGTCCGCCGGCGGAAAAGTAGTCTCTGATAAGGATAAAAAAAGAGATGAAGCTCTTCGCAAACAAAAAGAGCAACCCCAAGTCCGCCAAGGTGCAAGAAGCCAAGCCGGGGGAAGAGACCCAAGACAAAACCAATCTTCTCAATCAGGAAGATCGCCCGTAAAACAGGCGCCTTCTAAGCCGAATCCAATTATGGATCGTAAGGCTTTAGAAGATGAAATGGGAAATTTTTTCAATCGTATGGCGGTCCGATTCAAATGTTGGATCTCCCGCGTAACGTCATTTTCTTCCAGTGACCTTCTCCCTGCTTTTATGTCCGAGCTGAATATCGCAGGAAAAAAAGCGCTTCTGGAAATGAACTTTGTAGGAAACGACCTACTAGGAAATCCTGCATATGCTTCAAAGATCGCAAAGGAACTGGACGGGCAAAATCCTCTTTATATAGAACTCTTGGGCAGAATGCACAAAGCCTATGATAGCACTGAGCTGAATCAGCTTTTAGAAGGGCATAACGCTGCCCCCGACCTTCCTGTATCGGTCACTAGAGTAAGACAACCTCTCTATTCTATATTCAAAAAACTGTATTATATGTATCCGTTCCAAGGCTCTTACGTAAAAGCCGTAACCTTAGGCTATCAGGCTCTGGAAAAACTGGAAGGTAAACCTGCTACGGTTTATAATACCAAAAGAAAAAGGGCTCTCCAGGAATTCGACGTTCTTTACGGGACCATTTTTGATAAACTCTATCTTGCAATTCTTAGAAGTGAGGACAAAAACATCCCTCTTTTGAGCACATATATGGAGAATGTCCTGGGAATTCTTCCGGAAGAAAAGTTAGGCCAAAGAAAACAGGGCGAAGAGTTAGACGAAATCTCCGGAGGAGTCCATCCGGAAGAGGAAGATACGGAAGAAGCTCCGGACGAAAAACCGGTCGATCCGGAAGAAGGCCTTAGCAAAGAGCTAAAATACGGCCTAAAACTCATGAGATCCTTACCTTTGGATCAATTAAGAAAACGTCATGATACAAGGGGAGAACACGATCTTCTCCCGGCAGGGGACAAGGCATTCTTGACCTGGTTATTTTTCAAAGAGTTCGACGAAGAATATTCCTTCGTGATGACTACTAAGAAGATAGATCTAAAACCCACTATCGCGGCAGGATCCAAAATAGATTACCGCGAAAAACTGATCGATCTTTATGAGACAACCAGAGGGATCCACGAACAATTCAGGATCTACGACCAGTATTATAAAGAATTGGAAAACCATCTTAAAAATCCTGGCGCAAATTATATTGAAGCTTCCAAAAAAACTTCTGCCCTGGAGACTAAAAGAAGTCAACAGTCGCGTAACGTAAGAGTCACCGCCAAGGACTTTTTCCAGAAGGGAGCGGAACTTCTTTCCAAATTGATCGCGGATATGAAAGGCAAAAAAGAGATCGTGACCAATATGGAAACTTTAATGACTTTCGATCTGATGGAATCCAAAAAGAGATTGAATAAGAAACCGATAAAGCAGTGTATTATGGAATCTTATTGTTATGCTCTGGCGTTTTCCGAACGTTTAGAAAACGGAGATCTTTTCGGTGGAGTTCCTGAACTTTCCGCAGAAGAGATGGAAAAAGAATTCGGTATCAAGGCTGCAACTGCTGCTCCTGAAGCAGAAATTTTAAGTCCTGGTGCAGAGTCCGGCGACGGAGAAGACGATAGTTTCGGTGTGGACCCTTCCATACTTTCCGATTAAATTCAAAGTCGCAGGTAAAGAGTGACCTCAGTAAAAATAACCCTTTTCCAAAAGGATCTATCCCAGCCGGTTTCTCCCGAACAAAGGACCAAACTTTCTAAGGAAAAATCGGATTTCCTCATTCTTCCATTATATTTCCCAGGAGGAGGAAACGGTTCCCCTGAGTCATTGGCTTCTCGTGCCAAAACTTTTTTAGATGAGATCTTCGCTATCTCGGAAGTTTATAAAGGTGCGATCTTTGGCGGCGGAATGTTCCGAAGAGACGACGAGGGTAAATTAAGATTTTCTATTCCCATCGTACAGAATATAGTGCTAGTAGATTGGTACGATGTAAAAGGTTTATCTTCCGAAGATTCCCCTGCTATCCCTGGTTCAGGTGAAGATTCTCTGATCTTAGGGGGATTTCGTTTCGGGATCTTTGCAGGTAAAGAGATCCAAGATAAATCCAAGCTGGAAAAATTAAAATCAGACAGGATCAATTTGGCATTTCATTTGGATTCTGTTTCGGATAACGGTACGAACTATTCCCAAGATCTTAAAAATTACGCAGATCTTTCTTCTCAGTACGGAATGTTCTTAGTACGTAGTTCCGGCTATGGTGTTCCTTTCGGTAAAAAAAGGATAGGAAGAAGCCTACTTTCCACTCCAACAGGAGTCACTTGGAAAGTGGCAGAGACCGAACAAGAGAAAGAGATCATCAAGACCGTTAACATAAACGGCATCAACGGTTTATTTTAGGGACTTTCAAAAAAGAAACTAGGAAAATTATGTACAAATTCAAACGAACGGATCTACCTACAATTTCCATCTCCGGGATAATTATATTTGTACATTTTCTTCTTGGAAAATTCGGATTTCCGATCGTTTCCATAAATTCGTATTGGCAACTTCCATCCGAAGCATGTTTTTTAGAGACCCCCCTTAAATCATTTCTTTTTACTCATGGTTCCAGTCCTTTTTTAGGCATTCTGCATTATATCTCTTATAAACTCGGAAATGGAGATCCATACGCAATTTATTCATTTTTGCTCCCTATTCTTCACATACTCAGTTTTCTTTTCTTCAAGAGAGCAATTGCGCAATTTAGACTCCGATTCGAAATTTTCATTCTTGCCGTTTTATTTTTAAATCCTCTTATTTTTATCTATTTCAGATATCCTTTCTATTCCAGTTACTTATTCTTTTTAACTTGTTTTCTACTTTATGCATTATTTGCCCCCATTTCCATTACGAGAAAATTCCTGTTCGTGAGTTTAGCCATATCTATCGGCAGTTTTATTAGACCTTCTTGGCATTTGGGCTTAGCTCTATTCTGGATCTTTTATATGATTTGGATTTGGAGAAATAAATTATCAAAAAGAATAATTGCCCTCGGGGTGGTTTTCCTACTCTTACCTGTGTCCTTATATGCGAAAAATTATATTCTCTTCGACTCCTTTACAGGAAGCACTTGGTTAGGAATGAATATTGCCCGCTTTCATACGCGAAATTTCGTGCCGGGTTCACTTTCATTGGTACGTCCTTTTTCAAAAATTTCCGAGTATAAAGGTTTATATGATGAAGAGAACCCGCTCATTCATAAATATTCGAATGAACCATGTTTGAATGGTGAAGATTTTCAAAATATTCGATACATCTTTATTTCGAGAGCATATTATAAACAAGTAGCTCCCAAAATCTCAATAAGACATTCACTAGCTGTTCTGGATTTCGGTGTCGAGAAATATCTGAAGAGCCCAGGAAATTACTTTTTATTAAAGTCATTTACCGAAAAAATTTCCGGACCTTGGAAAATATATCCTTTTACGGATTTACTGTCGTATTCTCTTTCGCCGGATGAAGAAGTAAACGTATACCAATTTATCTACCCGTTCATGATAATCGTTTTTTTAATTTCGATTCCGACGCTTTCTAAAAAAATTAAATTAATTTTTCTGCATTTATTAGCATTAAGTTTCCTATATTGTTTCGTAGATCCAAATGAATCGCATCGAATGCGAATGGAAGTTGAACCAATTTTTTATTTTTGCGTTCTTTTATCCCCCTTTTATGTCATGCGAATTTGGCGCCAAATTGAAACAAAATTCGTTAGCCGATTCGCAACATCAAAAAAAATTCGCTAAGATTAAGATATCTGCGATTATTTAATTTTATCCTTGCCAACCGGAGGTATAATTCTATTCTCTCCGCCGTTCCAAGGACTTCATATGAAGATAAAAGCTCATCAATTGATCGAATCCATCGAGTTTAAAAAATTAGTACGGACTAGATGGACAGTTAGTTTCGTTTTATTGTTTTTCCTATTCCTGAACTATTACGGATTTATACTCATCATCGCCTTAAAGAAGGAATGGGTTACACAAAAGTTAGGAACCGGTAACTACGGATTATATGCGGGTGCATCCGTAATCTTATTCTCCTGGTTGCTCACATTCTTATATGTTTTCTGGGCCAATAAATATTACGACCAAGAAGTAGAAGTATTAAAATCTAAATTAGAATCGGAGAATAGATAATGGAATCCTCTTTAGGCCAACCGAATTTTATCTCCGTTCTATTCTTTGTAGTATTCGTAGTTCTTACATTAGGGATCACTTATTGGGCCGCTAAAAAAACTAAAACTTCCAGTGAGTTTTATGCAGCGGGCAGATCCATTACAGGTTTCCAAAATGGTTTAGCACTTTCCGGAGACTTCATGTCCGCCGCTTCCTTCTTGGGAATTTCAGGAATGGTGGCTTTAAAAGGTTATGACGGGATCATCTATGCGGTCGGCTGGCTTGTAGGTTGGCCGGCACTCATGTTCCTTCTTGCGGAGCCATTGCGTAATTTAGGGAAATATACTTTTGCGGACGTATTAGCTTTTCGTTTAAAACAAAAACCTATTCGTATCGTTGCTTCCATCGGCGGGATTTTAGTCACGATCACATACTCTATCGCTCAGATCGTAGGTTCAGGAAAGCTGATCAATCTAATGTTCGGACTTCCTTATGAGTTAGCGGTCCTGATCGTGGGCGGGGTCATGCTCCTATACGTTTTGTTTGGAGGAATGATCGCAACCACCTGGGTGCAGATCATCAAAGCCTGCCTTCTTCTTTTCGGAGTCACCCTACTCGTGATTCTATCAATGGCACAATTCGGTTTTAGTTTGGAGAATTTATTCTCCGCAGTGGAAACCAAATTCGGAAGAACAGCCTTAGAGCCGGGAGGATTTGCCTCTAGCCCAATCGACTCCATTTCCTTGGGACTAGCTTTAATGTTCGGTCTATTAGGTTTACCTCATATTCTAATGAGATTTTATACTGTGCCTGATGCAAAAGAAGCTAGAAAATCCGTGGCTTATGCTACCACTTTCATAGGTTATTTTTATATCATCATTCCGATAGTAGGCTTTGCTGCCGCAGTTCTCATAGGAAGAGAACAGATCGCCGGAATTGATAAGGGTGGAAATATGGCGGCCGCACTTTTAGCCGAGTTACTTGGAGGGACACCATTTTTAGGATTTATCGCAGCAGTAGCATTTGCCACAATCCTTGCAGTGGTTGCAGGTTTAACATTGGCAGCTGCTTCTACCATCTCTCATGATCTTTACTTCAACGTATTTACGGAAGGTAAAGCAACCGAAGATGAACAAGTCTCTGTCGCTAAAAAAGCGACTGTCGTTTTCAGTATAGTCAGTATTCTACTCGGGATCTTGTTCAAGGACCAGAACGTTGCCTTTATGGTGGGATTGGCATTTGCTATCGCAGCAAGTGGAAACTTCCCAGCATTATTTTTATCCATTCTCTGGAAAAATTTTAGCACAGCAGGAGGAGTATTCTCCATTCTGATCGGTTCGATTTCCGCGACCTTGTTTATAATATTTAGTCCTACAGTTTGGGTGGATGTTTTCAAATTCGATCAGGCAATTTTTCCTTTAAAAAATCCTGCGATCGTTTCCATGTCCTTGGCATTTATATCAGCATTCATTTTTTCTAAACTGTTCCCGGACGAAAATGCTGCTGCAAAATTCGAATCCGAAAAGGTCAGAGTTTATTTAGGAATTGGAGCTGAATAAAAGAAGAAGTCAAAGCTGCTTTGTTCAAAGCAGCTTATGATCTTTCATGGATCTATAAAGAGAAGCAATCGTCACTTTCAGGATCGCAGCTAGTGGAACTGCAACAAGCATCCCTGCAATTCCAAGGAGACTTCCTCCTACAGTGACTGCACCTACTACGATCACTGGATGTAGAGAAACAGCATCCGAGATAATAACAGGCTGAACGAAAAAGTTATCCACGGCTTGTGCGATCAGCACTACAATCAAGATCGCGACCATCAATTCATACATTCCCATTCCTTCATTGATGCCATTCGGAGTAAAAATCCCGGCACCTTGGGTCAAAGTCATGAATAATGGAGGAACCATCCCGATAATAGGGCCTAAATATGGAATCGAGTTTGCGATCCCTGCGAATAAGGCGAAGATATAAAAGAACTTTAAGCCGATCACATAAAAACCGATCATAGAGATCGCAGTAATAATCGCACTTTGGATTACCAAACTTCTTAAATAATTGGTAATCTGTTCGTTGATCTTTGAAGCTACCATTAAGGTCATTTCGAAGTATCGATTCGGCACAAGGCTTACTATATTCTTATATACTCCGTTCCCGTTTAACAGGAATAAAAATGCGAATAATGGTGTGACCACCAAGTATCCGATCAACGTCGGAATTATAGAAACCAAGCCGCTTACCTGAGCATGGATCATTTCGGCCGCTTGTTTTACCAATTCATCAGGGCGGATCGTATCTTCCCAGCTTGCAGGATAATCATTAAACCTAAGCTGGAAACCGACTACCAGGTATTTAAACTTAGCGTCATCTATATCCTGTTTCCAACTTTTCATAATAGGTTGTAAAGTGGAAACGATCGGAGGTGCTACTTCCGTAGCGATTAGATAGATAGGAAGACAGAGTAAAAAAATCAGGATGGCAACCGAAACAATCCTGGGCACTCCCAATGTTTCGAAGTAGTTTATAGTTCCGTTAAATATATAGAACAGAATTAAGGAAAGAGCAATCGGCACTATAAGAAGTTGCAGACCGATTGTAAAAAATACGATGGCCGCCCCTACTAAAAAGAAAAAGATAGATCGGATTACGTATGTAGAGAGCGGTTTCGTATCAGGCATTTTTTTGTTTGCCCTTATAGTATGCTTTTTCCAGTAACTGATTGGTTTTCTGGAGTCTTTCTACCACAACTCCGGTAAGACTCAAAAGTATCTCAATCCCGATCTTAGGTTTGGTCTCTATAATTTCTTTTAAATCAGGTTGGAAAAATCCGAGTAAGGTAGATGGCTCTTGAGCGATTGCAGTTGCTGTCCTTCTCTCTTCGGAGAATAAGGAAAGTTCTCCGAAGAATGAATGTTGGTCAAGATGGGCTAGGTCTAATTCTACCCCGTCTCTAACCGAGCGGATCGCTACCTTACCGTCAAAGATCATATAAAATCCTGCTCCGGCTTCTCCCTGTCTGAAAATTTCCTCTCCCTCGGAATATTGTCTAACGTGGACAAGTCTTGCTATCTCGTGCAAAGTCCTTCTTTTTAATTTTCCGAATACGGAAGTCTCTCGAAGGAAACGTATGATCTCCGGATTGGAGGTCCCTTTTTTCTTTATTATCTTTTTCCAGATAGGGAGTTGTAGGAAATTCAAAACTACTTCTTATCCTCTTCGATTTTCATAGTCAGGATCAGTATTACCAATCCCACACTCACGCAGGAGTCCGCGAAGTTAAACGCGGGCCATCGATCGATCAAAAGCCAGTTCGGCCAATCGAAGTCTAAGAAGTCCACCACTCCGATAAATCTTCCTTCGTAACGATTTTCTACGAATCCGAACTCAGCTCCGATCCCGATAATTTTCACGAAAAACTTATCTATAAAATTTCCGAATGCTCCCGACATTACAAGCGCCCAGCCTGCGGGATGACCCAGGTCGGAATTTTTCCAACGATATGCGATTAACACTAAGATCGCTACTGCTGTCAGAGACAAAGAGGTTCTTGGAAATCCTTGGAAGAGCCCCATCACAAAACCTGTGTTGAAAGTCAGGGTTAAACGGAAAAAATCTCCCATCAATTCGATCGGGTTATGAGGTCTTAGATAGAGTATAGCGATGTATTTGGTAACTAGATCTATAACTGTTCCAACAATCACGCTTATGATAAAGATAGGGGGATATACCTCTAAGAACTTCTTTTCGAAATATTTCACTGACGATTCCTTTTAGAGCTGAATTTATTTTTGATAACGGATAGAGCAAGGAGGATTCCGAAGAAAACGGATACTCCGTAAGCCACCATTGCTTGAGTTTCGATCCCTTTATCCAATCTATCGGTTCCATAATGGATACCAAAAAGTATGAATGCTGCACTGATGATCTGATGACCTAAAGAATACATCTTCTTAGTATGTTGTTCCAGATCCGGAAGTTTATAAGCCTGCTTTCCTCGGTTTAAATTTTTAACCGCCTGTAATAATTCTCCAGGAAGAGAAACCGCCTGTCCCCAGATACCACCTTCCTGAACAAGAACCTTTTGCCATTGGTTCTCTCCTTGGAAGACCAGTCCCTTAAATGGTTTTTCTCCATAATCCAAAACAGTACGGTATGGATCCAAGTTTGCAGTAATTCCGACCAGAAGACCTAGAACTCTTTCCAAAGGAACAAGAGCGGTCGGCAATTGGATCATTCGGAGAAGTCCACGAAGACTTGAATTGATCTCTTTTAAAAATTTCAGATCTTCAAGAGTATGAATCTGCTCGAATTTAATATTCTTAAATGAATCCGTATCGGATAAAAACTTAGAAAGTTTTTCCATGGAGTAACGGACTACTTCTTCCAGCTTCTCTCTATCCGCTTTTTTAGAAATAAGTCCTAACTCATCTAGAGCCTCTACGAGTGCAGGATAGTCCTTTGTCATAGCACAAAGAATGATCTTTCTGAGAGCAAGTGCTTGGCTAGGAGGGATTTCCCCTACTGCTCCGAAATCTATAAAACAAAGTTTTTCATCCGGAGTATAGATCATATTTCCCGGATGAGGATCCGCATGATAAAACCTATATTCAAATATCATAAGGATATAAGCTCTGATCAGAAGATCGACCGGCCTGGACTTTGCCTGTCCTTTTTTTAAAGTACCGGCTTGAGTGATACGTTTCCCTTCTATAAATTGAGCGGTCAGAACACTCTTGCCGCTCCACTCGGGAAATAACTTAGGAAAAACATAATCAGGCTCTTCTGCAAAATATCTGGCCATACGGTCCATGGACTCGGCCTCTAAACGAAGATCCGTTTCTCTTCCTACTAATTTCGCAATTTCCTTATGAACTATTTTGAAATCGAATGTGACCAAGAATCGATTAATCCTTTTCAGGAACTTACGAACTGCCTTTAGATCTTTTTCGATAATATCTTCGATGCCTGGATATAAAATTTTAACCGCTACTTTTTCTCCCTTAAAAGTGGCGGAATGAACCTGGGCGATGGATGCCGATGCAAGAGGCGCTTCTGAAATATCGGGAAACACTTGTGCGATCTCTTTTCCGAATTCTTTTTTGAACCTTTCTTTAATCTCGGAAAAAGGATGAGGAGGAACACGATCCTGTAAATCCTGCAAAGGTTCCGTAAAACTTTCAGGGAATAGATGAGAGAGTGATGCGAAATATTGACCGAGTTTTACATACACTCCTCCCATTTTCAGAAAGAAGTCCCTACACTCAAAACCCAATGATTTATAAAATTCTAATTCTCTTTCTTCTCTTGATTTGGAAGAAAGAAATAATCTTACAAATTTATAATACCAGAATAGACTGAATATTTTTTTCCAAAGAAAGAAGCTACCTCTATAGTATCTTCCTCTCGCGGAATAAGAAGGCAATTGATTTGAATTTGTAGATTGGGAATTTGAAGGCATAGGCTTAGATTTACGAAACTGTTCTAATTTCGGCGACGGTTTTGATCTTATGTAGAAGTTCCATGATGCCTAGATTTTCTCCGATATCCCCGGTCATTCTTACTGATTTTCCCGTAAGAACATTGCGTATCTCCGCATAAAGGTTCATAAACGGGTTCGATCCGAGGAATGATTTTTCGGGAAATGAGACTTCCGTCAAACTATTAAATCCCTTGTATTTCTTGGAAGGTTTGGAAACGAAAAGTCTCATACCATCGTTGGATAGAAGGATACGTGCCTCGGAGGTCATAATATCCATCTCGAATTGAAAATATTTCCTAGCGCCCCCCGCTTCCAGAAACACCGCGGGCCCGGATTTATATTCCAAAAATGCAAGTGCTCTATCTTCGATAGGTATCCCCTTTCGTCTAGTCAAAGAAGAACGGATCCGATCCGGTTTGCCCAAAAACCAATGGATCAAATCAACTGCATGAGTTCCATCATGGAATAATGGCCCAGTCCTTCCTTGGAATGCTCGGCCAGGGGCTAAGGCAGAAGTCAAAACGGATGCGCGGATCGTACGAATTGGCCCGTATTTTTGAGAATCCAAAACCCGCTTTGCCCATACGTATTTAGGATGATATCTTCTCTCGTGATTGACCCAAATTCGGATCCCTTTTTTACGGGAAAGCTTTTCCAGATCCTTTGCTTGTAAGAAAGTTTCACAAACCGGTTTTTCTATCAGAAAATTTTTAACACCTCTCTCGATCCATTCGAGCGCATTTCTATAATGAGATTCGGAAGGACTGGAGATGATCGCAAGATCAGGTTTATATTTAGAAGATAGATGATCAAGATCGGAGAAGGTAACGTGCTCGGGTAATTTCCACTGCTTACGAAACTTCTCCCTTTTATCCGGATTAGGATCGATGCCTCCCAGAAACTCAAAATTCCTTTTACCCCAAGGAGAAAATAAGACACCGGAATGAGTACAAGGCTTGGATCTATACGGATCTTTTTCCAAGGATGAAGCAATCCTTCCCAAACCGATTAAAACAACCTTGGTTTTTCGCATCCCGCATACTTGAAAACCGGAACCGGAAGCTTGCAAGAGGAATTTTTAAAAATAGACTGCGAGTATTTTAGGTAGGAAGATATTGGGTCTGATGAAAGCCCCATTCCAATACGATCCCGAAACAGTAAGAAGGATACTACAAAGTCCATCCGACTTTTCCTTTCAAAAAGAATCGGAGATCACAAGTATCAGCACAGCATCCGGAATGGTGGAGCCCGGGTCCTTATTCGTACCTTTACGAGGAAATAGAGACGGACATGAATTTATATTGGATGCCTTGGAAAAAGGAGCCTCATATTTTTTATGCGAGAAGGATCATCCAATTTTAGAAAACCTTAGTTCAGAACAAAGATCTAAAGCAATCCAAGTCAAAGACACATTACTCGCTTTAGGCAAGCTTGCTACATTTCATAGATCCAGATTTAATCCAATATTGATCGCAGTCACAGGTTCTAGTGGAAAAACCACCACAAAAGAGATCTTATCCTCCTGCCTTTCTCCATTGGAAGAAGGTTTATTGGTCACTGAAAAAAACTATAATAATGAAATCGGAGTTCCATTCACATTATTTAAGATCAACTCAAAGACCAGATATGTAGTATGTGAGATGGGAATGAACCACGCGGGTGAAATTTCCAGGCTGACCAAAATGGCAAGGCCTGATTATTCACTTATAACCACTATTGGAACAGCTCATATAGAATTATTAGGTTCCAGAAAAGGGATCGCAAAAGCGAAAGCGGAAGTCCTGGAAGGAATGAACAAAGGTGGAGTATTATTCTATCCGGAAACGGGAGAATATAAGAATTTTCTAAAGCGAAGATGCCTACGTTTCGGGATCAAATTTAAATCGGTCCCTCTTAAAAGAAGAATAGAAATATTAGAAACCAATCGAGAGGGATTTAAGATCTCATTCCTAAATTCTATACTAGATTGGAGCCTTCCCGGGATCAAGTTATTGGAAAACCTAGCACTATGTATTTCCCTTTTGGAAGAAGTTGGAACTCCTACAGAATGGATACAGAACGGTATCGAGAACTTCAGAGCCGGTGACAAACGATTGGATCTCCAAGTAGGAAATTATAAAATTCTAAACGATACATACAACGCAAATAGAGAATCTATGTTATCTTCTTTGGAAGCATGTTCACAGATCTCCGGAGAAGAAGGATTTTACGCAGTACTTGGAGACATGAAAGAAGTAGGAAATTATTCCCGCAAATTCCATACTGAGATCGGAAGTTTTGCAGCAGGTTTAAAGAACTGTAAAGGTGTCTTTCTATTCGGAACAGAATCTTCTCACGCACTAAAAAGTTTCCGAAAGAAAGCAAATCAGGGACTTCTATCCTTCTCCTTTCCAGGCGATGAAGAAGGACTCAAAAACTTAGTGGATACGATCCGCAAAGAAGTGCCTCCAGGCGCTTATCTTTTAGCAAAGGCCTCCAGAGGAATGAAATTAGAAAGAGCGGTAGAAGAATTAAATTCCAAGACCAACGGTTCTTAAGTGTTTTCGGACTTGCCTAGAGATCGATATTAAAGGAATTTGCAAGTGTGAAAACGAAAGTCGCTATTATAATGGGAAGCAGTTCCGATTGGGAAACGATGAAAGAAGCGGTCAGCATCCTAAAACAGTTTGGAATAGAATCCCATACCGAAATCGTATCCGCGCATCGTTCTCCAGAGTTATTATTCGAATTTTCTAAATCTGCAAGATCCAAAGGTTTTGAGATCATCATCGCAGGCGCAGGCGGAGCGGCTCATCTTCCAGGAATGGTGGCTTCTCTCACTACTCTACCTGTGTTAGGAGTACCAGTGCAAAGTAAGGCTCTATCTGGAATGGACAGTCTTTTATCCATAGTGCAGATGCCAGGAGGAGTTCCAGTCGGAACACTTGCGATCGGAACTGCAGGAGCAAAAAACGCAGGGTTACTTGCTGCAAGAATATTGTCCCTACAAGACGAAACATTATCACAAAAATTGGAACAATACAGAAACGATATCAGAGAAGAAGCATTGTCCAAAAATAAAGACCTAATATGACAAAAATTCTAGTTCCTTCCGCAAGACTCGGGGTGATGGGGTCAGGGCAACTCGGAAGAATGTTTGCTCAAGAAGCAATCCGAATGGGTTATCAAGTATCCGTTTATTCTCCTGAAAGAAATAGCCCTGCTTCCTTAGTTGGAGCTTCCGAAACAGTTGCTCCCTATGAGGACGAAAATTCACTTCAAATATTTCTGAAGTCCATAGACGCACTTACATTCGAATTCGAGAATATACCTGGCGCGGAATTAAATTTTATCTCCGAATATTCTAAAAAAAATTCTCTTCCGGTTTTCCCGAGTCCGGAGTGTATCCGGATCGCACAACATAGGATCCGAGAAAAAACATTATTTTCTAAATTAGGACTTCCTACTGTACCTTTTTATCCGATCACAAACAAAGCAGAAGCGACAAAAGCGGCAGAGACATCCAAGTTCCCTGCCGTATTAAAAACTTCTTCCTTCGGTTATGATGGAAAAGGACAAACAAAATTCAAAACCAAAGAAGAGTTCAGGGCATGGGTCGGCTCACTTGGACAAGAACCGCTTGATCTGATCTTAGAAGAATGGTATGAATTCGATAAAGAAGGTTCAGTAATTTTAGCAAGAGATCAAAAGGGAAATATACTTTGTTATTCTCCTTCTGAAAATATTCACAAAAATCATATCTTGGATACTACCATTCATCCCGGGAATTTTTCAGACTCGATCAAAAAACAAATGGTAGAATCTGCGAAAATCCTGGCAGAAGGAATAGATTATATTGGCGTATTCGGATTAGAATTTTTTATCAAAGGTGATAAGATCGTTCTAAATGAATTTGCTCCAAGACCTCATAACTCAGGTCATTTCTCTCAAAACGGAGCAAATATTTCTCAGTTCCAACTTCAATTGAGATGCCTTACTGGACTTCCTCTTCCTTCTGAACTTTCTTCTCAACCTTCTTCCATGAAAAATATCTTAGGACAAGATTATCTCCCTGATTCAGACCTTTGGGCGAAGTATCTTTCTGATGAAAGATACACTCTGCATCTTTATGGTAAGTCCGATCCAAGACAGGATCGTAAGATGGGGCATTGGAATTATGTGGGAGATAGAGCTGAGAGAGCGTTTTGATAGAAATAAAATAATATTTCTATCAATCCGGAACTAAAAACGTCTTCCTTTTTCGATTCATTTTTAATCGGGCCAAGTTACAAGTTCCTTCCTTTATTTGCAAACCAGCAAAGTCGATCGACTTTCCAGTCTTTCTCTCAATAGAAATCCCTATTTTTCCAGACGAAGGGATTTCAAATTCATTAATACTCGGAAAATAGTTTGGGGAAATTGTTTGCAACGTTTCTTTATAATTTAAAATTTCCTTTTTGTTCTGAGAAATAACAACACGTAAATTATCTTTATCCTGCAGATTCTCTTTCGCGACCGCGCCAAAAACGGCTAAACAATAATTTCCTTTTCTAAAATAGGCAGTTGTATCTTGTAATATCTTTTCATATCCGTCAATAAAAAGTGAATCCTTATCGAATCGATAAGCATATCTATCGTTTATAAATCCAGACAAACGACCCTTCTGACAGGAGAAAACTGGCTGAATATCTAACTCATCAGTTACGAACGGATAGTATTTCCGGAATGGTTGAGTATAAGGTATTCTTGTCCAATCCCATGCACTCACTTCCTCAGGCAAATGGTTACAAGCTTGCCAGTTTACAACCCCTCCCAAATATACTGCAGAAGAATGGGCCCATATAGAAATGCTTGCAAAGAGAATAACCAATACCTTTAGTATTTTAATCTTCCTTGCTAACTTAAAAACTGGAATTAGAAGTACGAAAAAAATTGGAGAGAGATCAGAGAAAAATCTAGCTCCATAACTCACGCCGGCCCACCAATATTTATAAGGCGAATAAAGTAATAAGTAGCCAAGAATGCATAATGTTAAATAAAAAAGGGTAATTTTTAATCTCCCTTTCGAAATAAAAGGACCGAAAAGCGAAAGTATAACGATCGGACAAAAAATAAAAACGCCATAACCCGGACTCCATAATAATCCGGAAAAACCGCTTCCAAAGTTCCAGGCAAATAGAGAAACAGCTCCATCATTTGCTAGTGCGGCCTTAAAAAGGCTATATCCTCCCTGAACATCACCATAAAAATAAAAGTTCAATAGACCAAAAAATATTCCAGCAAAAAGTGCCCCAGAAGAAATCCACAGAACTTGATTCAACTTACTCTTATTATGAATCAGATACAACTTATTCATAATCCCGAACAAAAGACCGATAATGAAGGCGATAATTATTCCACTCGGTCTAACAAAATAAAACGTTCCAAGTAAAAGACCAAAGAATAAAAGCCTCTGTCGACTCCATGCATTGGACACGAGCACGTATGGTAGCGACAATGCGAGCAGCATTTCTATTAATCCATGTTGCCACAAAGCTTGAGAGGAAACCGAGAGATGAGGAGAGGCGAACGAGAATAATAGGCTAAGAATCAATGCAGAACGAAACGAGACCAATCTGAGAATCGCTCTGAAAAAAAACATGGAAGTCAACGCGGCTATCGCGCCGGCGGTGTATTTTTCCAAATAGAAAGCACTAAACGGAATTGGGTTCTGTTCACTTATCAATCCGGGATGAGGTAATTCTATACCTGCTAATTTTATAAATCCATAAACAATACTATTCATCAAACCCGGCAAAATAGGGTAGCTCCCCAATACCTTCCCATCCGCCCAAACTAAATAGAAAGGCAGCCTAATAAAATCCCCCGTAGGAAGTTGTGTAACAGTTTCGATCAACAATTTCTGTTTAACAAAATGTTCAGCCTTAATTGTATTTGGAGGAGGGAAAAATTCGTTTAAATCTAAATTTCCTTCCGAATATATTGTGAATGGATATAGCTTAGCAGGAATTGAGTCCCCTCTCGCAAAAATTACCGAGGAATAGGTAAAACATAAGAAAATCGGAATGCAAAAATAATAGAATGGATTTTTTGCAGATAACACAGCTATTGATCGCCAGATGTTTCCGTTTGCTTTTTGACGAAAAGCGAGAAGAATTATTATAAATAAAATAAATAACAAACAAGGCAATTTAAATGCTTCGAAATATTGTCTTGTATAATCTTCCGTTTGAAAAAATAAAAATGTATATAATCCGAAGATAATACTAATCGATAATTTACATAGAAAATTAAAATTAAGATCGATTGGAAATTTCTTATGGATAATTATAGCAATTAGCAGAAGCACAGCTGATAATGCAATTCCATACCAAGGAATTGCAAATCTTCCATTATAACCAATAATTTGGCCAAGACTCATCGATAAAATTATGCTCGAAAAATAAATACAGTATTCACAGGTTCTATTTAAAATCGCTTCTGCTTTTCTATTTTCTTTCATTCGTTAATTCTGAGTCTCCTTAATAAAGGGAAAGGAATTGATTTTCATACATAGAGAATTGCGACCATTTGGATTGTAATGTCACCTGCGGATCGCGAAGACGATTGTTTGACCGAATCCGAAAGGTATATAATCCAAAGGTTTTAGGAAAGGAATAATAGAATCCATTATCAGAGCGTCTGACACTTTAATATTGGAAGCACGAAATACACGCATTTTAACAAACCATCCCAATGCCCCAACAAGATTAAAAGGTTTCCATAGTTCCAATTTAGATTCAGGAAATTCGGAAACTAATAACGATTCAATCCTTTTTCTGTCTGACCATCCGTACCGCCTGTAGTGCCCGATCTTCCTATCAAATTCTGAATACAATATTTTAGTTGCTGGAACGATTGCAACAAACCATCCTCCTGAATTCAAAATTCGCAATCCGTGTTGGATAAGCCTCCAATCATCCGATGCATGCTCTAAAACATTTGAACTATATATAGCATCCCAATTTTGAGGACCGATAGAAAGAAAATCCTGCTCTACTCCCAAAAACTTAGGTATATCAGAAAATCTTGATTTTAGGCGGAGGACATTATATTTAGAGAGATCAGAAAGAAGAACATTGTATCCTTTTTCAAAAATTAAATTCGCAATCGTCCCGGTTCCTGCTCCGATTTCAATGTTTCTGAACCCAAGGAAAGGAGTTATTTTGGAAGTTAGATAATCGTTGTAAGTGGCTGCCTCCTCAACGGTTTCTAAAACTTCCACTCCTGCCCCACCGTCAGCATAGACGATAGAATTTTCTGATAAGATCTGCTTCTGCGTAAAGACGTATCGATCAAATCCTAGAAAGTTCCAAAGAACAATGGCCATGATTCCAAAAATAGTTGAAAAATAGAAAGAGAATCCTAATGAATCGAAAATTAGGAAAATAAGTAATCTTAATATCAGTCCGGAAAGTAGTACTGCGTGGTAACGAATAAACTCTATAAATAAATTATCGTATTTTTCTTTCCATGTATAAAATTTATGAATTGGAAATGAGATTAGAATGGGAATCTCGGTAGCTATAAGATTTCCTAAATTTCTGCCTAAAGCAGTCTCGGAAAATTCCGAAAAACTAAATACAATTTTTGCTACGATCAAGTTTATTCCGAAAATAAACGTTCCTGATACTAAATAACGAAATTGCCTCGTTGAAAAAAAGGATGATGAAATTTCCGACATTATTTAGGCCAAAAGGTTAAAAATTTAAGTTCAATAATAAAAGTCAATATAACTTTCGACGTTTTCTCGGAGCCTCAAAAACTAAGTTAAAGTGCAATCGATACTATATAATTGAATTTGTAAAAGTTTTTACTTTGTAGAGTCGCGCCAAACTTTATAATTTTCCAAGCTACACTTCCCAAGCGAAACAATGATAGCCAAGAAATATATTGACGCTTGCAAAAAGTAAACTTTTCTACTAGTTATTGAGCAATAAAAATTTATCAAAACCAAGATTGCTATTTATTTCAAGAAAATGGCCACCTGCTATTGGGGGAATGGAAACTTATTCCTTTGAGCTTTATTCTGGCTTATTGACTGAGTATAATATAAAACTTTTAGCTCTTCCTGGGAAAAGCAATGGCAAGCCTCCCACCTTATTATCGTTAGGTCTTTTTATTGCAAAAGTAACTCTATTTTGCTTATTGTATGGACCAAAATTCGATCGCGTAATATTTACGGATACCCTTTTGTTTCCAGCTGCTCTTGCTCATTCTTTGGTAAATAGAAAGGCCAAACGTATCTCAGTCTTACACGGACTGGATTTAGTGTATTCGAATCGGAAAGGATTTCGTTCATTTATATACGGATTCGTTCTTAAATTTATTGTAGGTATCCGGAAGATTTTCTTTAAAATTGTCACCAATTCGCGTTCAACACAATCTATAGCAATTTCAAAAGGATTTGATAATACGTTAATTATTGTGCCCTCATTACCAAATCAAGGGTTTACTTCTAATCTACCAAAGGTTTTCACAAAGCCGGACAAATATTCGGCCAGTAAACATCCAATTTTTTATTTCGGAAGATTGATCCCTCGAAAAGGCTCTTTGTGGTTTGCTAAAGAAGTTTTGCCCAATTTACCAGACGAAGTTTCCTTTTTTGTTTCTGGTACGATAAATGATCCTGCTTATGCTGAAGAATTATTTTCCTGTCCTCAGGTAGTATATTTAGGTACAATCCCAGGAAACGAAATTGTAAATTATATTCGTTATAGCTCTCTGGTAGTTATGCCTAACATAAAAATCCCGGAGAGCACCGACAGAGAAGGATTCGGATTGGTAGCAATTGAAGCCTCGTCTGTCGGATGCAGATTGATCGCGAGCGATTTGGAAGGCCTATCAGATGCAGTTAAAGACGGTGTTACCGGTTTTCAAGTTTCTCCTAATGACCCCGTAAAATGGATCAATAAAATCCGAGAATTACTTTCTCAGTCGCAAAAAGAAAAAGAAGAATGGGTCCGTTCTTCTGCGACAGCCACCAGAGAAATCTATTCTCAATCCTTAATGGTGAATAAATTTTCAGATTTGTTAGAATCCGAATCAAATTAGAAATAACGATGGCAAAATCAGAAAATACGGATTTAAAACCGCATGCAGTTTTAGATGAAAGCTCAAGATATCAAAAAGCGAAAAAAATCCATCTTCTTACGGAAAAATTCGGACTACATAAGAAAGGAACCTTACTCGAAGTGGGAACCGGATCCGGTTTTATTGCTGCTTATTTTACGAAAATATTCTCAGAAGTAAATTCTGTAGATGTAAATGATCAAAGACAAACAATCGAAAACATACGTTTCAAAAAAATAGAAGGCACAAAACTTCCCTTTAAAAAAGAATACTTTGATTTAGTAATTACAAATCATGTTATAGAGCACGTCGGTAATTATGAAAATCAGATCGATCATCTGAAAGAAATCTCTAGAGTGCTAAAAAACGACGGGATGTTATATTTAGCTGTTCCCAATCGTTGGAGACTCATTGAACCTCATTATAAATTACCTCTGCTGAGTTGGCTTCCACGTTCTTTATCTGATTTATATGTAAGACTAAGTGGGGAAGGAGATTTTTATGATTGCTTCCCACTCTCAAGATCGGCCGCATTTTCGATTTTAAAAGAGACTGGATTCGAAGTAAAAGAGGCAACATTAGAGGCAATCCAGATATACGCAAAAATAGAGTCCCAACATCCTATCATTAAATTCGTCACCTCGCTATTACCATCTTGGATTTATATTCCTTTAATGCCATGGATGCCGACTTTAATATTCGTTTGTAAAAAAAATCTTAGGTTTTGATTGATGAATAAAAAAAGAATAAAGTTTATATTATCTCTTCTTTTCATTTGTATCTCTTTCGGTTTTTTTGCCTTTTATTTATATCGAAACTATCAAGATTTACCAGATATCCATTGGAATGTCCGAACCGTTTCAGTTAGTGTCCTTGCCGTACTCATATATACGGGGAATTTTTTAATTGCAGGAACCATTTGGTTCATCCTTCTAAAAGACTACGGCGCGAAAATAGAATGGAAAGAGACATTAAGGATAATATCTGTCTCACAATTTGGAAAATACCTTCCTGGCAATATTGGTCAACATGTTGGAAGAGTGGCTTTAGCGAACGAAAAAGAAGTTCCAATCATAATAACACTCCAAACCCTCTTCATAGAATCAGCTATTTTAGCAATTACCGGCATATCTATCAGCGTTCTGGGATTTTTTTTCTATAACTTTCAAAGCCTTCATGATTCTCGAATCGTGATTATCCAACTTATTTTATTGGCCTTAGTCGCATTGCTTCTTCCAAAACTTTTCTTTTTTATAATAAATCGATTTGGAAAAGAAAGATTATTGAAATTTACAGGAGGAGTTCAATTACGAATTCCTAAATTCTCCACTTTAATTCTCGTGAGTATTTTATATCTTATCACATTTTTTAATATTGGAATTGTTTTAGATCTTGTTGCGGAAACTGTATTCGAATATCCTGAAAGTAACATCTTCCTTTTAACGACCGCTTTTTCTTGGTCTTGGATACTTGGATATTTGACGCCTGGAGCACCTGCAGGCCTTGGCGTCCGGGAAGCGATCATAGTAGCAAGCCTTTCTACACGATATGAGCCGGGAATTGCGATAGGACTTAGCGTTATCCTACGATTTATAACGACAATTGGTGACGGAGCAGTATTTTTGATCGCTTCTTACTATCAAAAAAAATCATCAGAATTTAAGGTAAAGTCCTAAGAACTTACGTTTTTATTTTTATCAGTAAGGAAAACGTTTCTTTGAATTACTAAATGTGAAACTTTACGGATACGCTTTTCGAAAATTTATAATATTTATAATTACTGCTTTGAAAAGGTCCTTTTCTTTTCATAATACAAAATTTCTTCATTCAATTTGCGATTCATCCCGATCAAAAAGGCCAAGATCGCGGAAACCAAGAACAACCCCGAAATAATTACCAATACTACAGCAAACAATAGAGACTGCACATGGCCCTTTCCAATCCCTAAATAGAAAAAGATCAGAAACCGGATCGCAATTGCCAACGCCGGGATAAAAGCGGTAACCGCCAAAACACCAAAAAATTGAAAAGGTCTATAGATGATCAATAACCTTATCAAAGAAGTTCCAGACTTCCACATATGGTGGAAAATATTTTTAAACAACCTGGACTTTCTAGTCGGTGGATTCGTAGGGATCGGAATGGAAGAAACAGTCAGATCCATTTTAACTGCTTGCACGATCGTGTCTAAAACATAAGAAAATTTAGTAGTTATATTCAGCTTTAAAAGACTTTCTCTGGAATAGGCCCTAAATCCGGAAACTGTATCCGGGATATCAGTGCCGATTAAATTTCGAACGACCATATTCCCAAACCATTGTAAGGTTTTCTTTAAGGGAGAAAAATATTCCACCTTCCAAGGCATTCTATTCCCGATTGCTATATCCGCGGAACCATTCACAACCGGAGCAATTAGATCGGAAATATAAGAGGATGGATACTGATTGTCTGCATCAGTATTTACAAAAATATCTGCGCCACTTTCTAAAGCGGCCTCTATTCCGGACTTGAATGCTCTTCCAAGTCCTAAGTTTTTTTTGTGGGAAATAATTTTACAACCGTATGAAGCAGCGATCTCTGAGGTACGGTCCGTGGAACCATCATCTACGATCTGAACTTCTATCGTTTTAATACCAGGGATCTTTTTAGGGACCTCAGCAAGCACCGTAGAAAGAGTTTTTTCCTCGTTATAGCAAGGGATGTTAATTATTAACTTCATTCTACTGCTTGTCAAAATGAGTGATTTTCATGATTCGTCCAATACTTTTTGAGATGTATTGTACTTTGAGTAAGTAATAAACTTATTTGAAATTCTAAAATGGAATTTAGGACTTCAAGAATTCAACTCCCCAGTCTCTAACATTCCCCGCTCCTAAACTTACGAATACATCTCCTGATTTAAGTAGATCTTTCAATATAGAAAGATCAGCTTCCAAATTTCCGGAAAGGATTTTGGGTCTTATCTTCATCTTGTCAGCGATGAGCTCGGAAGAAACTCCAGGGATCGGATCTTCTCCGGCGGAATATATGGGAAGAAGTAGAACTGTTTCCACTTGGTCCAAACTTTTGGCAAAGTCCTGGTATAAGTTTTGAGTTCGGGTATATCTATGAGGCTGGAATAGGATCACCGGCTTTCCTCTTCCTCCGGAAAGCTCCCTGATAGAAGAAAGAACTGCCTGAACTTCAGTCGGATGATGCCCGTAGTCATCATAAATATCCACACCGTTCTTATTTCCGATATATTCTAATCTGCGTTTGACTCCTGCATACCCTGAAACGGATTTAGCAGCTTCTTTTGGATCCGCTCCCAATGAATAAGCGGCCAGAACTCCAGCAAGTGAATTCGTAAGATAATGTTTTCCGGGAAATCTGGAATTGATCTCGAATTCTTTCCCATCTAAAAAGAATATCAGCTTCTTATTTTCTATTTTATAATGTACTAAATTTCTAAAACCTTCCGATTTGATATTCGTATCCGAAGAAGAAGCAAATCCGAAAATTTTGGATTTATCTTGTACTAACTCCAGGCAATCCGATATTCCGGGGTCATCCAAGTCCAAGACCACGGTTTGGGTCCCGGAAGAAATAAATCGGGAGAATGCTTCCAACAATTTCTCTCGGGTATGATAGAAGTCCAGATGGTCCTCATCTATATTCGTAAGGATACGCACCTGCGCTTTATGATTTAAAAAAGTACCATCCGATTCGTCGGACTCAAAAACCCCTATCTTACCGGAAGAAAATCTACCACCCACTCCATTCAAAAAGGAAACATCGCCTCCCACCATCACGGAAGGAGAATATCCCAGATCATTGAGTATATGTGCAGTCATCGCAGTGGTCGTAGTTTTTCCGTGAGAACCGCCGACTGCAATACAAGTTAGATGCTCGAAACAAAGATGCAAAACTTCCGATCTATGGAAAAATCGGATCCCTTTTTGCTTAAAAAAAATAGCAATCGGATGTGAATCCAAACGGATCGCAGAAGAGTAAATAGCTGCGTCGTATTCAATATTCTCTTCTAGATCCGAAAGTTTGGAGAATATTTTTACTCCCTTCTTCTCTAAGTTTTCAGTGACTTGACTTTTTTTACCGTCGTAGCCCGAAACTTCGAAACCTGCGTCCGCTAATATATGCGCCAAACTGGACATACCGGAACCGCCGATCCCAAGAAAAAAAGGTTTTGAAAATCCTAATCTTTGTTGGATAGACCCTATTCCCATTATTTAGTAATTTCGAAAAAGAAACTGGCAGTTTCAGTAGATGCATCTACATGAGAACATTCTAATGATCTAATAGACATTTCGTTCAAAAGTTCAGGTTTTTCCGCATACTCATCCAGAATGCGGAATAATTTACTTTCATCCTCATCTCTTTGTTCGAGTAAGGCCGCTGCACCATTTGCTTCCATATACTTTGCATTTGCAGTTTGATGGTCGTCTTTTGCAAACGGATACGGGATAAGGATCATAGGAAGCGCATAAGCTGCACATTCCGAAAGAACTCCGGAACCGGAACGAGCGATAACTAAATTAGCCCATTCATAATGTTCCGCCATATTATCCGAATAAGAAATAAGATCCGCATCTTTTGTTTTTTTCGAAACTTCATCGTATAATGCAGTACCGGTAAGCATTCTAAAACGGAATCTTTCCTGGATCACTTCATGTTTCATCAGGTTGACTACCATATTATTGATCTGCCTTGCCCCCTGAGAACCGCCCATTACTAAAACGTTAAATTGTTTTTTCTTTTTAGGATCCCATTTTTCGCTAAACTTCAAAGCAAGTTTAGGAACAGTTTTAGATCTTAAAGGATTTCCTAATATTTCCCAACTACAGGAAACTTTTGTATCCTTAGGGGGAAAACTAAATGCGACTTTGTCCGCGAATCTAAAGAAGATACGATTTACTTTTCCAGGAATACAATTCTGCTCACATAGATACAATTTTTTGCCGAAGATCACGGCGTATAGAAGTGCTGGAACACTGGAATATCCACCCATACCGACCACTGCATCCACACCAAGTTGTCTAAACTTAATCCAAGATCGGATAAGTTGGAATATATATCTAAAAGGTAATAAAAGAATATTTCCGGAGAGAGAAGGAGTATTATGCCAGACAACTTCGCAAGGAGCTTGTTTTAGATCCGGATTATCCTTATTTCGGATAAGAGAATGTAGAAAAACGCTAGAGATACCTAAGGAATCTTTTCGACTTACAAGACTTTCTGCGAGAGCGACCCCTGGGGAAATATGGCCCCCGGTCCCACCGGCTGCGATTAAAACCGATCTCATACGCCTATGTTTTCTTTTCTGGTTATATTGACAAGAATTCCGAAGGCCGCCAAAACCACAAGAAGTGAAGAGCCTCCGTAGCTCATAAACGGTAAGCTGATCCCGGTAATCGGGAATAACCCGGTTACCACATAACTATTGATAACGAACTGGGTCCCTAAAATAAAAAGTAAACCCGCTCCCAAATAAAAACCGAAAGGGTCCTCTACTCTTTTTAGCAAAACATATACTCTGGAAAGAAGTATCATCACTAAAGCAAAGAAAAATAAGAAACCGATAAATCCAAAGTCCTCCACATAGGTAGCAAGAACAAAGTCAGTATGACTATACGTTAGATATCTATGAGCATATCCGCTGGCTAATTTATTTCCAAACCAGCCTCCATCCAAAAATGCCCTGAAAGAGGTCACTAATTGATGGCCTTCGTCGTAACGAAAGCGATATGGATCCAGCCAGACTTCCATTCTTTTTCTTCTATAACCTACTTGGCTGATTAGAAGATAAGCTAAAGGAAGAGATACTAGTCCTACAAGAAGAAGGTTCCTAACCGGAAATCCAAACAAGAAGACGAACGCAATCACCACGAATAAAATTTCCATCGTGGTCCCGAACGCAGGTTCTGCCAAGATTAGTATCAAAACTGCGAGCAACAAAACCGCAGGAAGAATGAACTTCTTTGGATCTCGACTCTCTTTTAATTTCAGTTTTACGATTAGAGAAGATAGATAAACGACTACAGCCAACTTTGCAATTTCAGAAGGTTGTAATTGATACGGCCCTATCCCGATCCATCTATGGAAATTTCTTCCATAATAAGTTCCTACGGATTTTCCGACTCCCGGAATAAACACTAGGATCAAAAGTAGAACGCTGATTATAATTCCGCCTAACGCGAATCTTTCCAAACGTTTATAAGGAAAATTCGCAAAGAAAAAAAATACTATAAGGCCGATGATCGCCCAAGCTAGTTGTTTTTTTAGGAAATATTCAGAGTCCTGGAATTCTCTCCATGCGGTAACGGAGGAACTGGAATACATTACACATATTCCAAAAAGTAAAAGAAAGAATACGGATCCGACTAGGACCAGATCGAAGGGGGAACCGGGAGATTCCCAAAAATTTTTGAACTTTCTCCCGAAAGCATTCATTGTATTTTCAAACTAGATAAGGAGATGATCGCTAAGATAATTGCCGCAATCCAGAATCGGATGACCACCTTTGTTTCAGGAACTCCCCCCAACTCAAAATGATGATGTAAAGGTGCCATTCTAAAAATTCTTTTTTGGGTTAGTTTAAAGGAACCCACTTGCAAGATTACTGACAAAGATTCTGCAACAAAGATCCCGCCTAGAATGATGAGTAGGATCTCCTTTTTCAACATCACACAAGTAAGCCCGATAGTCGCTCCCAAGAATAATGACCCGGTATCTCCCATAAAAACTTGTGCAGGATGGCTATTAAACCAAAGAAATCCGATCAAAGCTCCGGTTAAAGCGGCAAGGAACACACTATATTCGTGAGCATGAGGAAGATAAGGAATATTCAGATAGTTTGCGGCCACAGGTGTTCCGGAAACGTATGCAATCAATCCAAGAGTCCCAACTACAATTCCCGCGGTCCCACCGGCAAGACCGTCCAAGCCGTCAGTCAGGTTTACTCCATGAGAAGATCCTAATATTACTAAAATTGAAAACGGGATCGCAAAATAACCCCAGGACAGGATCGGCCCTTTCACGAAAGGTAGGAATAGATCGGTCAAATGAAATAGGATCTTGCCGGTAGTACCTTTTGGTGCTTCTCCGCTAGAATACAAGAATACTACGCAAAAGATCGCGGCTAAAACTACGGAAACTGCAAACTTAGTACGAGCCCTCATTCCACCTTTGATCTTTTTTACGGATTTCATATAATCATCTATGAATCCCAAAGTAGCAAAAGAAATAGAACAAACGAGCAATAGAAGAATATTATAATTTCTTAAATTTCCCCAAAGAAGAACGGATACAACCAAGGCGGATACGATCATCAGACCGCCCATGGTTGGAGTTCCCGACTTGGCGCTATGAGATTTTGGTCCGTCGTCCCTTACACTTTCTCTGAATTTTAATCCGTGTAAAAAATCGATTACCCTTCCCCCAAACCAAAAAGTCAGGAACATAGAAGTTAATCCTGCCATCAAAGCTCGAACAGTTACATAGCTAAAAAGTCTTAAGGAATCTAGGTCTTGGAAAAATCTTTCGTATAAAAAATAAAACATATCGTTTCTATGAAGACAGATTCGCCTGCGCTAAGTACGAGTAAACGTAAAAAAGAAAATCTTCTTCTCTGACTTAATTATCGACGTAAGTCAGGATCTGAGACATTTTTTTTGGATTTAGATCCGGCACAAGGCCGGCTTAAGGAGGCTTACGATTAGAGACCGAATACCTTTCGGATCTCTTCTCCGTCATCAAAATGCCTTTTATCTCTACCTATGATCTGGTAGTCCTCATGCCCCTTTCCGGCTACGAGAAGGCAGCCCCCCTCTTTTAAATGAGAGATCCCATAAAGAATGGCCTTGGCTCTATCCGCTTCTCTAAACATAGGAGAATATCCGTCGGTAAAACCTGCTTGTATATCATCCAAGATACTTTCCGGGTTTTCCGTCCTTGGGTTATCGGAAGTGAGTATCACCTTATCCGCAAGTTCTTCGGCGATCTTCGCCATCTTAGGGCGTTTGGTTTTATCCCTGTCTCCTCCACATCCGAAAAGTGCGATGAGCTCTTTCGGTTTGGATTCTCGGATACTTCTCAAAATATTCTCCAAAGCATCCGGAGTATGGGCGTAATCCACAACAGCCATACGAGACTTATCTTTACTATAATAGATCTGAAATCTTCCCGGGATCTGAGGAATACTTTCTAAAGCCTCTAAGAGTGATTTTTTCTCCCAGCCTAAACCAAGCGCAGTCACAAATGAAAGTGCAGTGTTCCTAACATTAAACCCGCCCAGAAGATTGGTGTTGATATCCGTATCCCCACCCCAATCATCCGAAAGTCTAATTTGGTAAGAAGTTTTTTCCAAGGAGAATGCCTCGGAATGGATCTCGAATTCTCCTGAACTTCTTCCGAGAGAGAAAATTTTTAGATTAGGAGAAGAAGTTTCCACGGCAGATTTAAAATCTTTTCCGCCTGGAGCATCCGAATCTATAACACCGAAAGTTTCCGGATTTAAGGCTACGGAAGAAAATAGAAGTGCCTTACTATTTAGATAATCTTCCATATTTGGATGAAAATCCAAATGATCCTGAGTGAGATTGGAGAATACTCCCACTTTAAAATGGACTCCGTTCGTTCTTCCCAGTTTTAATCCGTGAGAACTTGCTTCCATAAAAACATATTCCACTCCTGAATCATACATTTCTTTTAGAATGGATTGAAGACTACTTGGATCAGGGGTGGTGTATCCTGTGTCGGATAAGATACCTTTAAATTTTACTCCGGTAGTCCCAATGATACCGCAAGACTTCCCCTGAGATTCCCCAAGATAAGCTAAGATATGAGTTAAAGAAGTTTTGCCGTTTGTCCCGGTGACTCCGACCACCTTCAACTTGGAAGAAGGATCCCCTAAAATTATAGAAGCAATCGGTCCAGCTAAACTTTCCGGATCTAGATCGGTCTTAAGAACGACCTTATTTTCTAATTTCGGAATTTTTAATTTAGATCCTATTAATATATATCTAGACGAAGAAACCTTTGCGTATTCCGCCCCTTTATCACCTGAAGAATCAGGAAGACAGAATAGATCATTCGATTCTAATTTTCTGGAATCTGTGCGAACAAATTCGAAGTTTTCGTCCGGATTATAAGACCCTGATATTATTTTAATATCTGGAAAAAGATTAAGGAGCTCTGAAAGTTTCAAGTTCCGCCTCATTTCTTTCTGGAGGAAGAGTCACTGTAATGATCCGATCTCCTACTGTGATCGGTAAATAATGATATGTTTTACGATATAACGCTTCTATCCTACGAGCAGAAGTATAAGTCGCCATTCCGATTTTTAAATCATCATTCTTCTTTAAAAGTTTTTCTTTTTCTTGGGAAGCGATAGCAAGTTCCCGGTTTAATCTTGAGACCTGAACATTCTGCCATACGAATAAAAGTGCGATACTAAAGGGAGCCAGGACCCAACCGAATATTCTAAACAAAAAACCAAGATCGGGCCAAAGACGAATGGATAAAAATTCCGAAACTCTGCTCATTCTTCTTCGTCCTCCTCTTCTTCTTCAGTATCGGTAGGAAGTGATTTATGTATGACACGTAATTTTGCGGAACGTGACGCCGGATTTTCTTTTGTCTCAATATCCGACGGAAGTACAGGCTTTTTGGTAAGAAGTTTAGCTTCTCCGCCTCTTGCATAATCTCTGAATAAATTTTTAATGATCCTGTCTTCCAAAGAATGGAAAGAGATCACTTGTAATACTCCACCTTTTGCGACCAGATCCAAAAGTTTTTTGACCCCGATCTCTATATGGAGAAGTTCCTGATTCACTTCTATTCTTAAAGCTTGGAAAACTCTTGTAGCAGGATGTCTTCCGGGAGGCCAAAATTTTCTTGGAATTACTCTGGAAACCAATTGTGCAAGATCTCCCGAGTAACCGATCCTAGAATGTCTTCTTCTTTCTAAAATCGCTTCTACGATTTTTTTGGTCCAACGCTCTTCCCCATATTCGTAAAAAATTTTACTCAAAGCTTTTTCTGGATAAGTATTGATCACATCTTCCGCAGAGATACCTCCGGAAGAAGAAAGTCTCATATCTAAAGGTTCGTTTTCTCTAAAACTAAAACCTCTTCCTGCATGTAATAGATGAAATGTAGAAATTCCCAAATCCAAAAGGATACCGTCGGGAGGATTGGAAACACCGAAGCTGTTCAAGAACTCCGAGTCAAGATCCGAAAAATTGGCTTCGATAGGAATAACTCTGGAAGAATACGCGGAAAGTCTTGTTTGGGCCCTGGACAACATGACCGAGTCTCGATCTACCAAAACCAGTTTAGAATTGGGGAATTGTTCTAAGAGTAGAAGACTATGTCCTCCTTCTCCCGCAGTTCCATCCAAAAAAAGGAGTTCTCGGTCCTTATCGAATACGGAGAGGAAGAAGGAAAGTATCTCCCGATAGAGCACCGAATAATGGACAGGTTCCAATTCGTTTTCCAAGTTCTACCCGCTTACCCAAAAGGCAACCAAGAACCTTGCCGAAACTTACATAATCCGAAATAAGTATGATTATAAACTCACTAACGTGAAAGCACTAAAGTCTTGACTGTCCTAGTTTCCTAGATACAATGCCAGCGTTCCAACTTCTCCATAAAGAAAAATCCGCTCTGGTGACAAAGGTCTGAAAGGAATTGTCCGATTAGGCCGACGAATTATTATAACTCTTAGCCTCTTCAGGAAGGCCTTATTATAGGTATGCAAAAAACCAGTTTAAAGTTCATTCTTCTCGGCGCAGGCATCGTTATTCTTACAGTATTAACGTTATTGATCTCAGGTAATGCCTACTATTTCGGCCAGAAAAAGATCACGGAAAATCATCTAAACCAAATGCAGAACGTGGTGGCTGTGGTTGCTCAAGAGTTCGATGCATTCTTACTCTCTCATACCAATGTGGCTAAAACATTAGCTGCAGATCCAAGGGCAATACAAACAGCACTCACAGGTAAGCCGATTGCCGGTGACTTCTTCAAAGAAGTGCACCAAAGGTATGGAATTTACGAAAACATTTTTGTAATGAGCTTGGATGGGCAAAAAAGAATTTTAGCAGATAGTTTAGGTGGAAAGTCCCTGGGTTATAGAGCACAAGGAGACGAGCTAAAAGAAAATATAATCGCAGTACAAGAAGGAAAACATTATTTAGGATCACCACAAAAATCTCCGATCACTGGACTTCCTGTTGCAGTGATCTCTGTTCCGATCCGTAACGGAGCAAATATTGTAGGCGTATTAAACATAGCTCTCTCCTTCGAAGATGTTTCCGAAAAAGTAATCAACAAGATCCGTATCGGTGAACAAGGTTATGTTTCCGTAATGAGCCAAGCCGGTTTAGTGATCGCTCACCCTAAAAAAGAAATGATCATGAACTTGAACGTGGCCAAAGAAGATTACGGAAAAAAAATGTTAGAATTGAAAAGTGGAGAAATTTTCGAATTCACTTTCAAAGGAGCGGATCGTTATTCCACGATTTTCAGATTGGACCAATGGAGAATGTCTGTAATCGCAATCCAACCTAAAACTGAGATCAGAGAAGCATTAGGAGAACTATTACTCTCCATCGGACTTATTAGCTTAGTCACAGTGGGACTTTCTATTTTCCTACTTTATGTTCTTTTAAAGAAAAGATTAGACCCATTAGTAAATGCCAGCAAACTTTTCCAGATCATGTCCCAAGGTGACCTGACTTCTGACATTGAAGTTGTATATAGCGACGAGATTGGCGCTATGAGTGCGGATCTGAATTCTTTTATCTCAAGCCTCAGAGTTTCTTTGAAAGATATTCAAAGAATTGCGATGGAACTTGCATCTTCCGCGGAAGAATTAACGGTTTCTTCCCAAAGTTTTGCGACAGGAGCTCAATCTACCGCTGCTTCTTCCGAACAAATGTCTGCCACAGTAGAAGAGATGTCCGCTGGTATGGAAAATATCGCCTCTGTCACCGACAGTCAATATTCGAATATTTTAGAATTTCATACTAAAATAAAGGAACTATCTTCTGGAGTCAGAAAGATAGGCTCTGAGATAAAAAATACTCTACAAATAGCCGAGTCCATCTCCCAAGAAGCAAAAAGAGGAGAAAGTTCACTCACCGGAATGAGCAACATGATAGAAAATATCCTAAAGTCATCCGGAGAAATGAAATCTATCATCGGTATTATTAATGATATTTCCGACCAAACACAACTTCTCGCATTGAATGCGGCAATAGAAGCTGCAAGAGCCGGAGAAGCAGGAAAAGGATTTGCAGTCGTCGCGGAAGAGATCTCCAAACTTTCAGTCAAAACGGCTTCTTCTATCAAATCCATCGGCGAGATGATCAATAAGAACAATTCAGAATTGGATGAGGGTGCTAAGGGAATTCGTTCTTCCGTGGAGATACTACATAGCATTATTAAAAACGTGGACTCGGTCGGTGAGGCGATGAATCATCTATTCGAGATTACTTCTGCCCAAGAATCTGTGAACAGGTCCGTAGATGAACAATCTGATCGTGTTGGAACGGAAGCAGAAGGAGTAAAACTCGCAACTGACGAACAAAAAAGAGCAGTAAGAGAGATCGCTCAGGTAATCACTCAAATAAACGAGCATACTTTAAATACTGCATCCGGTTCCGAACAAATGTCCTCATCCGCTCAGAACCTTGCCACCACCGCGGAAGTGCTGAAAAACATAACCGAAAAATTTAAAATATAATCCGATCCAGATTCGACTCAACAAAATGCAAAGAAACAGTTTAAAGATCATCATCCTAGCAGTAAGTACAATTACTATAGTTCTACTTACGGTCGGCATCTCCTCATTCGCATACTTTACCGCAAAAAAATATGTGGAAGAAGCTTATATAGACGAGATGAAAAAGATCTCGAAACTCGCGGGAAAACATATCAAGTTCTTCTTCGACCAGCAAGCAACTTTGGCGGAATTCGTAAATTCCAACACCCCATTTATCAAAGCAACGATTGCAAGAGATAGGGGAAGCCTAAATCCAACTCTAATAAACGTATTCAAAAAATATGATACGTATGAGAACGTATTCTTATCCACTCCCGAAGAAAACCCGATGGTTTTCGCGGATGCCACAGGTAAGGCGAATAATTTTCGTTGGGGTGGAACAGGTTTTGACGCAAATATCAAAGCTGCATTGGAAGGAAAAAATCTTTTAAGCAAGGTAAATCCTTCTCCTGTTACAGGCGAAGCAGTCGCTGTTCTCACTGTTCCCACCAAGGACGGAAACCAAGTAGTAGGTATTTTAGGTTTTGCGATCTCACTCAGCAAAATGACGGAAGCAGTAGTCAGTGGGATCACCATCGGATCGGACGGATATATTGCAATCACCGACATGAATGGAGTAGTTGTAGGACATCCGGACAAATCGCTCATCCTAAAATTGGATCTGAGCAAAACGGATTGGGGCAAAAAACTAATGACCCTTCCTTCAGAAGAACATATGGAGTATTTTTTCAAAAAAGATAAAATAGCCACAGTTTATGATGTTCCGGAATACGGCCTAAGAGTTTCCGCAGTGGTATCCAAGGACGAACTTGCGGAAGTGGTTCACCAAATGTTATTCAGGATCATAGCATTCGCGCTCGTTTTCCTAATCGTTTCAATATTCATTATTTATAAAATAGTAAATGTTCGCCTTCATCCTTTACAGGAAGCAAGGGAATTATTCCGCTCCATGTCTACTGGAGATCTTACGGCAAGTCTCAAAATTTACCATGAAGATGAGATAGGAGATCTAAGCAAGGATACCAACTCATTCTTAGAAAGTTTGAGAACTTCAGTAAGGGATATCCAAAAAGTTTCCCAAGAACTTGCGGCTTCCGCAGAAGAACTATCTGCGAGTTCTGAAAACTTCTCCAATGGAGCTCAGTCCACGGCAGCCTCTACGGAAGAAATGTCCGCTACGGTAGAAGAGATGTCCGCAGGGATGGACAATATTTCAGGTTCCATCTATAACCAGTATTCTAATATTTCACAATTCCAGATCAAGATCACCGAACTTTCTCAAAGTGTGAACCAGATCGGAAACGAAGTCCAGGCAACCCTGAATATGGCAAAGTCCATTTCTCTCCAAGCTAAAAAGGGAGAAGAATCTCTTTCCGGAATGAATGCGATGATCTCGAATATCCTGAAATCATCCGGGGAAATGACCGCAATCATAGGGATCATCAATGATATCTCTGAACAAACTCAACTTCTTGCATTGAACGCAGCGATAGAAGCAGCAAGAGCCGGAGAAGCAGGAAAAGGATTTGCGGTCGTCGCAGAAGAGATCTCCAAACTTTCAGAAAAGACGGCTTCTTCTATCAAATCTATCTCTGCTATGATCAATAAGAACACAGGAGAATTGGATAGCGGAGCCAAAGGGATACAAGCATCTACGGAGATCATTCATGCGATTATCCGGAATGTGGACCAAGTTTCCGATGCGATGGATAGATTGTATTCCATCACCGGTTCCCAAACGGATATAAACCAGGCCGTAACGGATAACGCAGGAAAAGTAAGGATCGAATCAGAAGCGGTAAAATTAGCTGCGGACGAACAGAAAAAAGCGGTTTCTGAAATTTCTCAAGTGATCATGCAGATCAACGAGCATACGATCAATACTGCATCCGGAGCGGAACAAATGTCCTCTTCTTCCAGGAACTTGTCGAATACAGCGGAGATACTCAAAAATATCTCCGAAAAATTCAAACTTTAATCGTTTAGAATATTAAAGTAAAAGATTAGATTCACTCGGAAACAGCGGAGAATAGACGATCTATTCTCCCTGCGTCTCTTACTTGAGAAAATCCTTCTTCTTCTAAGAAAGTTTTTGCCCTTAAGCTACGGCCACCTGATTGGCAATATAGAATGATCTGTTTATCTTTGGAGCCCAACTCATCCACTTTTAAAGGTAAACTATCTATTGGAATATTGACCGCACCGGGAAAATGACGTTTTTCATATTCGTTAGGTGTTCTTACGTCTACGATCAGGGCGCCCTTCTCTACCCATTCTGCGAGTTCCTTATCTTCTCGATTCCCGCAGGAAGAAAAAGAAAAAAGAGCAATTATTAGAAAAACATAAAATGTTCTGAACATAGAATTTTCTCCAACAAATATCAAATTTTAGGTTTTTTTTGATAAACAGTATGACCTAAGAACTTATACGCTTCTGAAATCCCAAAAAGAGTTTCAGAATGGCCTATTACCAAAAGTCCTCGATCCTTCAAAACATGTTCGAAGTTCTCGAAAATTTTCTTTTGGGTAGGCTTGTCGAAATATATAATCACATTTCTGCAAAAGATACAATCCATCTTCTCCCGTATCGGATAAGGAGTTTCCAAAAGATTTACCTTATGGAATTCGATCATGGATTTGATCTCTGGTTTTACCTGATAGGTATCCTGATTTTTTCCGGAGAGATCCTTCACTTTTAGAAAATATCTTTTTTTAAGAGCTTCACTCACAGGTTCTAAACGATCCGCTTTATAAATACCTTCTTGAGCGGTTTGCACCACATTCGTATCAATATCGGATGCATATATTTTGATATCCCAGCCTGGCTTATGCATAAAATATTCGGCACAAGTAACGGCGATTGTATAGGGCTCCTCACCGGTCGAACAAGCACTGGACCAGATACGAAGCTGCTTTTTCCCGGACTTCAAAGCCTTCTCCTCAACGGAAGGAAAGAAGGTCTCCTTTAGAAATTCAAAATGATGGTTTTCTCGGAAAAAATCAGTTTTATTAGTGGTAATACGATTGATAAGTTCGGTGAGTTCACTTTGGAAAAATTTGCGGTCAGCCTGCAGACCTCGGATATATTCCGAAACATTCTGCATCTTATGCATTCTTGCCCTGGAATTCAACCTGGATTGGACCATTATCTTTTTATGATCCGCCAGGAATATTCCGGTTTCCTTATACATCAAATCCTTAATGAATTTGAACTCTTCGTCCGTGATCTGAGAGAAACTGGAAAAATTATCATCCATAAATCAGCGAATACCCAATGCCTGGTCCAGAGAGACTAACTTAATAATTTCCAATAATTTAGGGCTGACATTGATCGTTTCCAAGAGTACACCCTGTCCTCGAAGACGATTTGCAAAGGCAACCAGGGTTCCTAAAGCGACCGAGGTAAGCACCTGCACTTCATCCAGATCCAAAATTACGGAAGCAGGATTCCCTTCCACATGAGAATTCAAATAGGCACGCAAAGCCTCATGATCACCATTTAGGATCTCATAATCTACTTTGATCAACATCGGTTTCGACGGACTCATTCCATAGATTGGACGAACAAGTCCCTACCTCGGAATACAGTCGGGAAACAGCCTGGAAAAGGAAAGGAAAAACTAATTTTTCTGGCTTAGAAGGGAAGCGTCGTTTTTCTGGTAAATAGGCTAAAAAAACGGATCTTTTTTCTGGAAAAAAACAATAAGTGAGAATTGGAATCGTCAAACATCTGAACGCCCGTCCCTTAACCTGGGGATTCGAGCAGAATTCAGAACATAAAGTTGTCCCAGAAAATCCCTCCCTTTTAAAGGATTATCTATTACGCGGCCTGGTAGATGTTGGATTAATATCTTCCATAGAATGTGTCCGAAACTCGGACGTACTTTCCGTATCCATGAAAGTCGGAGTCTGCGCCTCTAAACAGGTCCGCTCCATTAAGTTTTTCAAAAATAAAAAAGAAGCCTACCCTCCTTACAGGATCCTCACAGACAACGGCTCCAGAACCAGCATGGCCTTGGTCAGAGTATTAGTACATAATGATTCTGGAAAATTACCGGAAGTATCCCCCACAGACCCTAAGATCATTAAAGAAGAAATTTCTATCGGCCGAGGGTCCCATATGCTTTTTGGGGACAACGCATTATTTGCAGAATGGGATCCGGATGTTTATGAAGTAAAAGACCTGGCAGAATGGTGGTATGAAACCACAGGAACTTCTTTTATATTCGCACTCTGGGCTTCCAAAAAACCTTTGGAATTGCCTGACAGCTTTTATGAGGATTCCTTAAAATACGGCTTAGCTCATATCGAAGAAATCATCCAAAAAGAATCCAGACTTCCTACCGACCTGGTCCGCACATATCTCACCCAAGAACTACATTACGAAATCACTGAAAGCGACCGCAAAGGTTTCGAACTATTCGGAAAATACTGTAGCGAACTGGGGATTTTATAGTACTACCGCCCGACCCAATAACGTGGCGGTAACCACATTTACACTTACAACAAAATCCACCTAAGCACAAGCTTGCCGACGTTGCCCGAAGGGCAATGTGCCGAAGGCCAAGCAAGAGTGAGCGAAGCGAGGCTCGCAGCGCAGCGGCAAAGGCCCAAAATTTCCACCACTAGTTTAGTAGACGAATGTAATCCTGTAATCCCAGGATTTGTTTCCGAACTTCTCCACTGTGTCAGCCAGAGGCAATCTATAAGCAAGTCTTCCTAAACTTTGTTCTCCACGGTTTGTATAACAAACGGAAGTGATCGGAAAATTCACTTTGAAATTAAGTGCATTTCCTCGGATCAATCTTAAAGTTTCGCTTAAGACCTTTTTCTCTCCATCCATCTGCATAGACTCTAAAGATTTACTTATAGAAGGAAATTCTCTTTTAATATAGATAGTATTCACCTTCTCTTTTTTGATCTGAACATTTCCGAGAAGTACATTCTCTAGTTGAGAAATATCAGTGAAGTCAACCTTATAAGTGACCTTTGCTTTTTCGCGGAATACACCCGGTTCCGCTTCTGAACTTTCTAATTTTTGGAAGGTATAATCTTTTAGTACGAGGCTTTTGGAAAAAAATCCTTTGTTCAATCGATTCTGGATCTCTTCCTTTCTGGTAGGAAGAAATTTGATCAGTGATTCTTCCGACTTACGTTTAGTCGGAACCACGTAAGAGATCTCCAAAGTGCCGCTTAGGTTGGAATTAATGGTCAAAGTTTCTTCGTATTCGAAGCAGCCGAAAAAAAGAAAACAGAGTAAGAAAAGCGATTTTTGGAAGAAGCGGATGGAAAAACCCGAACGCATACCTCAATTCGGGCGGAACCTTTCTTTTTCGTCAACGTAAAAGAAACCCCCACAGTCCGCTGCGGGGGTTTTCGTAAACCGATTATTTGGAAATCGGATACGCTTCGTTTCCGTGTTCCAGAATATCCAGACCTTGGATCTCTTCGTCTTCAGAAACTCTTAGACCGATGGTGAATTTAAGTGCTAAGAAAATCACCAAACTCGCTCCAAATGCCCAAACAAATCCGATCCCTACACCTTGTAGCTGAACCAATAATTGCTCGATACCACCGCCGAAGAATAAACCGTTTACTCCGCCAAAAGCCTGCTCTGCGAATAGACCTACAGCGATCGTTCCCCAAGCTCCACAAACTCCGTGAACTGAAACTGCTCCTACAGGATCGTCCACTTTGATCTTATCAAAGAATAAAACGCTGAATACTACAAGTACCCCGCCCACAAGTCCGATGATGATCGCAGAACTGATACTTACATTCGCACATGGAGCCGTAATGGACACAAGTCCAGCCAAGGCACCATTCAAAGAAAGACCTATATCCGGTTTTTTGAAAAGTATCCAAGTTACAACCATGGAAGAAACCGCGCCGGCAGCCGCCGCAAAGTTAGTCGTAACTGCAATGATTGCGAAAGTTCCTCCACCCACGGAAGTAGTGGATCCTGGGTTAAATCCGAACCAACCTAACCATAAAATGAAAACCCCAAGGGCAGCGATCGTCATGTTATGACCTAAAATAGGAAGAACTTTCCCATCTTGGTATTTTCCGATACGAGGCCCAAGGACAATTGTTCCGGCAAGTCCTGCCCATCCACCTACGGAGTGCACTACAGTGGAACCGGCAAAATCTATAAATCCTGCTTCTACCAAATAACCTTTGTTATCCGGGTTAAATAAGTTGGACCACCCTACTGAACCGAAAATCGGATATACAAAAGCTGTGATCAACACGGAGAAAATTACATAATCTACGAACTTGGTTCTTTCTGCCATAGCTCCCGAAACGATGGTTGCAGCAGTTCCCGCAAACACCAATTGGAATATGAAGAATGTAAACTTGCTCGGATCAGGTTTTCCATCCACCATCAAGAGGCTATCAGCCAAAGATATGGAACCGAATCCGATACCGCTGATGATCTGAGGTCCGAACATGATCGAAAATCCGATCAACCAGTAAGCCAAAGAACCCAGAGAGAAGTCCATGAAGTTCTTCATCAGAATATTCACTGTATTTTTTGCTCTGGTAAACCCGGCCTCGACTAAAGCGAAACCTGCTTGCATAAAAAATACCAAAAAGCCCGCGATACAGGTCCATAACCAATTCGTCTCATCTCTTAATATTGCAACTGCGCTTAACGCGGATTCGGCAGTCACAGGATCGGCTTCATCAGCCCAAATTCCGCTCGAGGCAAAGGCGAGCGTAAGTAATATCAATATGCGCATATTTTTCCTAAATCTCCTATATATTTTTTGAACACGATTCCTGAACTTCGCTTATTAATTAAACCGCTTCTTTTCTTTGTTCCGAAACGACTAGATCTCCTGATTTTCTTTTTACTAATTCCTCCAACTTTTTAAGGGAAATTTTTAAATACTCGTTCGTAGGCGCGCTTTTGATCCCTTGTTGAAGGACCTTAATCGCCTTAGGAGTTTCATTATCTTTCAAATAACATCTAGCTAGTCTCAAGCTGGACTTCGCGTACGTGTGATCGATTGCGAGAGAACGTTTTAATGCTCTCTTAGCCTCCGGAATATTTTCCAACTCGTAGTACGCTCTTCCTAAAAGATAGTGAATATGCTCGGATTCTTCTCCGCTGGTTCTGATATATTTCTCCAAGAACTGAACGCTCTTTTCAAAATTCCTATCTCTGTAATACATTTTTCCAAGAAGTACCAAACTGTCTTTGAGAGACTCGTCCATAGAGAATACTTCCAAAGCTTTGTCGTAAGCGACTTGGTCTTTCTTCGCTTTTGCAGCGGATTTCGCTAAGGAAAGTAATGTCTTAGCTTTTCCAAGTTCAGGATTACATTGGAGCGCGAGTAAAGAAACATCGTCTCCGTTTCTCATATCTCCTTTATATCTTTTGAATCTTCCGATCAAAGAACCGACTAAGTCCGCAACATAGATCTTATCTCTTTGTTCTTCTATGGTCGATTTTTCTTGGCGGATCCATTCTATAAAACGTTGGTTCCCCAATTCTTGGCGTTGTTCATTTTTTTGTTCCGTAATACCGTCGGTAGGTAGGAATAAAATATCCCCGGGTAGGATCCTTCCATGTTTCTCTTCGAAATTACTTCTTTCCACTTCGAAGATGCCAAGAGGAACACCTTGGGTATCCAACTCTTCTATCCGTCCATGACCGTTATGGTAATGTAACATTTTTTGGTGAGCTGCATTCACATAAGAGTAAGTATAATCACTGTATACCTTCAGAATGAAAGCAGTGAAATAAGTTCCATCCGGAAGCTGTGGCCGGATGGATTCACCCAACTCGGCCAAAGTTTCGGATAGTCCCATACCAAGGGAAGTACAACGTTGGAATTGATAGTGGATGGACATTGTGACTAACGCGGCAGGAATACCGTGCCCGGACACATCCACTATGATCGCAGTGATCGAGTTTCCTTGTCGGACCACATTAAAGTAGTCTCCGGAAACTTCGGTCATCGGTTCATAATAAGTTCCGAAATGTAAACCGTTCCAAGGAGCAATCGTAGTCTCTACGATCTGACTTTGGACGTTACGGCCCATTCTCATATCCCATTCCAATTGTTTTAGGATCTGAGCCTCTCTTTCATTCGCATGGACCAAACCTTGGATCAAACGAACGCTTGTAATTGCAAGAGCGAGCTGGGAACCGAGTGCTTCTAAAATTTCTAGATCATCTTCTCTATAAAAAAATTCGGTGTCCGATTCTACGGCGATTGTACCGAGGCAATCTTCCTTATACATAATCGGAACACACATAACGGCACGAGTGGTTTCCCCCTCGTCTATGTATTCCGCGTGATGCGTTAAGTCTTGGATTAGCAAAGGCATACGGGTCTTAAAAGTGAATCCCGAATAACCTTCGTCTTGGCTTAGATCTCTACGAGGTGGAATTGTTTCTTTAAAGAAGCGAGAAGGAACCAAAAGATTTCCTCTCCACATCCTGAGAGTGGTATTATCACACTCGAAAATATCCTTACAGAGGCTTATTACGATATCGTAAAGTTCCTCTTCCTTATCCGCGTTTGCAAATTCCTTACTGATATAAAGAAGGATATCGATCTTATTCTTCTCGGTTAAACCGCCGACGACCTTCCTTGCACCTCGGAAGCTAACTACTTTTCTTTGCCCAAATTTGAGTTCTATCATGGTCAAGCACCTCTACGTATCCGATTCTTTTTCTCTTTGGATTCGTTTCGCTCTACCGAGATCTTATGCAATTAGCGTACCAATTCTCCAAATCTAAATATTATGCCCAATTTCTGGGTACAAAATTTAAATATGTTTATTATTTAGGCATATTTATATTGAGACATACTTGAGATTTGGTGAGATATAAGGAAGAATGCTACTCTTTTAAGGCAGCAAATAAGGGATTATGTAGTGTTAGGTTCGAATATTCTGTTTAAATTTTCTTTTTAATCGTAAAAACCAGCTCTGCTTTTTGGAGGTTCCATGTTCTCTTAGGAAGGTTTCCACCTTAGGAAACACATCGTCTTCCGCCTTCTCCGCCAGGATCAAACAACCATGGCCGTAATCGTCGCTGGCTCCTTCTTCCTTTGAGATTACATGAAATTTTTTGATCTTAGCTCCCGCTCTTTCGTATACGAATCGAACAGTGTCAGGAGTTGCAATCGCATCATTTGCACCTGCGATAAATAGACTAGGAACGGTGATCTCTTTTTGGAGATCTATATAATTATAGAATCCGTTGAGGGAACTCATCTTCTTTGTCTCTATCCAAGACATGAATTGTTCTATCAGTCCTTCGCTGATATTCTCGATGGCATTTTTCATTACCTTTTTCACTATTCTTGGACGAGTCGCTTTTGGGTTATAAAGTATCTGATCGATAGGTGTGTAAATTTCTCCGGCTAAAGGAGCAAGCATAGAAGCCCCGAACTTCAGATCTAAAACTTTTCTGGCACGAGGGAATCTAGAAAGTAAACCGATCAGGCTCAAACCTAAATGGTTCAAATTTCCCGGCCCGCCCAAAGAAACAAAACTTGCGATCTTTTCCTTTTCGGATTTAGATATGATCCCTAAATAAGAATAGAAGATCATTGCGCCCATAGAATGGCCCACCCAGTTCACACGTTTACTTTCCGTTAAAGAAAGTATTTTGGAGATGATCGCGGGAACATCATATTTTACTAAATCATCAAAAGTAAAATCCTCGTAACCTCCCCTGCTCTCGTGGTAAGAACTTCCTGCACCTCTCAAAGAAACTGCAAATACCTCGTAACCTCTTAATTTCAAATAATAAGGAAGAGAATGCCTTTTATCTAAATCGATCACATACTTATTCGTAGCGATCCCATGTACAACGATTACCGGAGCAAGTTCAGGATTTGGAATAGGGGGGATATGTCTGTGTAACGCGATATTCCATCCGTCTTTGGTTTTTGCAAAATGTACCTCGTCTGCAATATCTTCCTGGCCATACAAGCGAGAGAACCAGTCCAATAAAACAGGATATAAAACCAATACGGCGATCAAAAATAGGGAAAATACGATAGCAAGTGAGGAAGCGAAGACCGCAAAAAATATGATCGCGAAAAACGTAGTGATCAGATAAAAAGGGCCTCTTCTGTTTTTCAGGATAGCGATCACAACAGGAGAGGATCACTGAGACAACACGAATGTCAAGTATTCCCAAACATGCTTGCCTTGATTTTTAACCGGATTAAGATGACGAAATAGTTTCTAGAATGGATAAAAAGTTAGATTACAGACTCTATCGTTCTCCTTCCGGCTGGTACAGCATGGTAGTCCCGGGCCATTGGCAGAATATTGTGATCGAAGGTATCCCTGCCTTTTTCGAAGAGAATGGTTCCGGCGCCATGCAAGTTTATGCTTTCGAAAATAAAGAAGGCGGTTTCGATCCGGAACAGGAATTAGAAAGATATCTTGCAACCCACAAAATTGAATTCGTGAGAGATATGGCGGCGTTCTTCGAGAATAATGAAGGTTCTAAGATCATTGCCTGTGAATTTTTAAAAGAAGACGGAAGACATTGGATGGTCTATCTAGTCTCCGCTAAAAAAAGAATGATCTTAATCACTTATAATGGAGACGAGGAACCTACCGAAGAATTGGCGGAACAATTAACCACCGTGGTAAGCTCCATTCGTATCCAAGAATAGTTCAATCTATCCTGAGAGTGGATTGAACTGCTCTATGCCAACGTTCCAATTTTAATTCTCTAAATTTCGGATCCATCTTAGGTTTGAAAATTTTGTAACCTCTTTCAAGTTTACTCAATTCTTCCAAACTTTTCCAATAACCGGAACCGAGTCCCGCAAGATAAGCGGCGCCTGTGGCAGTCATATCAGGTTCCGGGGCACGTTTCACTTCTACATTACAAAAGTCGGCAAGACATTGTAGAAGTATATCCGATTGGGAAACACCCCCGTCCACCATGATGGAACTTACGGGAACATTCGTGTCCTTCTTGATCCCTTCTAATATATCAAATAAAGATAATGCAATTCCTTCCAACACCGCTCTTGCCACATGTCTTCTGTGAGTTGCAAGAGATAACCCGAATACGGAAGCTTTTGCATTCGGATTAAAATGAGGATATCTCATCCCGGAAGCAGTCGGAACGAAGATCACTCCCTCTGTATCATTTGTCTGGGAAGCAAGTTCGTTCAAAACTTTTGGAGTATCCGAAAGTCCGATCCCTTTTCCAAGCCAGTCGATCAGAGTTCCTACAGTTCCGGTAAAACCTTCTAACATATAAGTCGGCTTTCCAGCGAGTCTCCAAGCAACAAGTGGGAACAAACCTCTTTTAGAAAGTTTAGGTTTATCCCCCATATTCATATCTACGAATGCTCCAGAACCTTGGGAAATTTTCACTCCACCTTTTTCAAAACATGCGTGTCCGAATAAAGCCGCCATTTGATCACCGACCACGGCTCTGATAGGAATTCCAGCACCGAATAAAGAAGGATCAGTGATTCCAAAATCTGCAGCGGTATCTTTTACATTCGGAAAAATTTTCGTTGGGATATTGAAGATCCCACAAAGAGGAGCATTCCATTGTAATTGAAACGGGTTGAACATACCTGTTACTGTAGCGTTAGAAGGATCGCTGATATGTTCTTTTCCTTTGGTGAGTTTGTACACGAACCAAGTGTCCAAGGTACCAAAAAGTATCTCACCCTTCTTCGCTCTTTTCCTAAGTTCAGGGTCTTTATCGAGCACCCATTTCAAACGAACAGAGGCATGATCCGTAGTAAACTTTAACATATAAGTTGCGATCATCATCGGATTGCCTGTGATCGCTCCAAGGATCCTGGAAACGAATTGTATCCCTTTCCATATCTTATTCGAGTTCATCTGCGCAGAAGTTTTTCCCGCTCTTACATCTGCCCAACTGATCAGTTTAGTTAAAGGTTTGCCGGTAGTTTTATCCCAAAGAAGAAAAGATCCTCTTTGGTTGCAGATCCCGAGTGAATCCACATTTGCAGCTTGGAACTTTTTGTTTTTAAAAGTTTTTTTGAGAATAGAAACAAGTGCCTGCCAAAGTTTTTCAGGGTCATGCTCTAAGGCGCCGGGCTCGCTTACTATGGGAGGAGTTTTTTCGTACTGGCGAGAAACTATTCTGCCTTTCTTATCGAATAAGATAGCTCGGATCCCGCTTCCACCACTATCGATAGAAAGAATATATTTTTCTTTTGAGGCAGCCATTGAACTCTCTCCAATTTTTTACTGAGGTAGAATCCTTTAGGATTCGGCTGCGTCAATAAAAAAGCCGCCATGAAGGCGGCCTTAAATAATATCGACTCGAATGGATCTTAAGCTTCGCTTACAAGCACGCTCTTAAGATGGTTCATCAGATTGGACTCTCTTTCATGCACGATATCTTTAGGCATCTTGTGATAGATCCTTTCTCTCGACTTCTCGTCAAGTTTGCCTAGGATCATTCCCATAAAGCCAGGTTCGGAAACCAAAATAAAATTGGAAAAAGAATCCTTCTTCCTTTCCAAGTTCATAAAATCGCTCAGTTTACCTGCAAAAGCCGCAGCCACTCTCTTTTTAGGTTCGTGAAAAAAATCAAAATCCGATCTGGAAGCCTGGCCTGCCCCAGTAACTAGATCCGAATTTCTGAGTCTTCCTTCGGGATTCTCCATAGATTGCACCAGCTTCAAACCGTTAGTCGGCCCTTGGTATTCGAAAATTTTTGCCTCGCTTCGGTTTGCAACCACCACCCATTTTTTCTTCATACTGTACCCTCCTATTATGGAACTCTCCGTCACCGAAAGATTCGGAATTCGGCGAAGGTAGTTTTAACCCAAGGAGAAGGACCTATCAATTACTTTTCCCAAAACCTCCTTCTTTAAGGATTAGAAAAACGAAATATACTTTCTGTGATAAAATGGAATGTCTCTAAATCCAAAATTATTCTGAACATAGGCCCTTTTAGAGACAAATATCAATCCCCCAGACCGCCAGAATGCCCGGCTTTTTAGGAATTCTTTAGTGGACTTTTCACTATCGCTTCTGAGAATTGTTCTCATTCTTGGTTGACAGATTCCGAGAGATTTTGATTTTGAGTTTTAGACTCATTTCAAGATCTAAATATAGAAAACATGACTCCTACTAATGAGAATTGAGTCTCAACAGGAGAAAACATGAAACGGAACACAACCAAGACGCTATTGACGATGATTCTAGGAATATCCTTCTTAATGAATTGCGACCAAGGCTCGAAAGAGTCCAACTCTGCACTTGTACTCGGGGCTTTAAACAGTGCCTGCATAGACGCAGCAGTTGCAAACGATGAGATCGCAGAAACTGCAATCACTGCAGGGATCAATACTTTCCAATTGATCTCCATTCCAACTGCAGGTGCGGCAAGACATATCAGATTAGAAGGAGTATTGCTCCAAGCCCTAAGCGGACACGGAACCATCTACCTAGCAACCGGATACACTGATTCATTAGCAGGAACTACTTCTACACCTACTACTGCTGCAGGTGATGGAAGGCTCGTAGTGAACATCTACCAAGGCGGACCAATGGTTTACGCAGGTTATTCTGCAACCACAGCTTATGGAACAGATAATGGAACTGCAACCGTACCGCTCGGAGGATCAGGAACTAGTTTGTTCTCCTCCTTCACTACTACAGCAAGTGATGTTTGTTTAGATATCAGCGCGGATACAACGCCAAAAGTTACTATTTGGGGAAGTGGATACAAAGGTGCAAACTGTAAGAAGAGATGTACCCTTACTGAATCTAATGCAATCATCAATAAAGCGAATTGGCCAAGCGGTGCAGGTATCGGTTCCACCGGTAGCACTAGCACTTATTACAAGACCGGCAGCTCTGCTTCCGGAGTAACTGCGACTAAGGTAGTAACTTATAGCACTACCGCGCTTTAAAAATTTAGGCGGTCTTTATTCGGCCGCCTACTGTCATTATTAATTTATGAAAAAGGGGGATTCTATAATGAAAACATTATATTCAATTTTCATTATTCTCATGGCAACTTTAACTGTTTTCTGCGGGCCTAGCACCGGAGGAGACGACGGTCTTGCTATTTTAGCCGCATTGGAAGATGGTGGCGGAGGATGTATCAAGGCCCCCGGAGATACTACTACAACAGGTTCTGGAACTCTTACTACTATAGTTAACGCAACGGCAAGCGGATGTTGGGTTTACATAGACCTAAAAGCAGGCGGAGTAGAAACTACTAAGTCAGGTACCTGGGATCTAAGATTTAAAAGATTCGTAATAGGTACCAATAGCGGAACGAGCGGGTCAGGAGATGGTGGATCTTGTTTTAATCCAAGTGATACCAACTTAGCAAGTGTAACCGGAAGCGATTGCACATTAGAAATAGACAAACTCATGTCTCAAACAGGAGGGGGGTGGATTCGGAACTGCTACCGAAAATGCAAGCCCTGCGCTCTGGGATTGGTATGATTATGACGGAACCACCCATATCCTCAGCCCAAAAGCAAGAGGATACCTAATCCAAGGTTCAGATGGAGTTTCCCATTTCGGATTAGAGGTCTTGGATTATTATGACGGTGCAAGTACCAGTGGGTTTCCGTCATTTAAATGGAAGGTAGTTCCTTGATGGGGAAGATCAAACCTTCTTCCATTCCTAGAACATTATATCTGATCTTATTTTCAGGTTTATGTTTTCTAGGAGTTCCTATCTTCTCCCAAGGAGAAGTTCTTCCTGAAAAAAAGACGGAAGAGAAAAAGGATGATTTAGATAAATCTAAAGTAAATCCGGAAATCGGAAAAGACGTAACGAACGGGAATAATGATAGAGGTTCTATCATCACAGTTACCGGTACTCGTAGAAAAGGTTTTTTGAAAGATTCCACGATCACTACAGAGGTGATCACCAGAAAAGATATAGATGCTATGGGAGCAAGGGATATCTCCCAAACTTTAGGAAACGTTCCAGGGATAGAAGTTCGTCCTGCACAAGCAGGGGAAAGAGGATCTACTGTCCGTTTGCAAGGTCTCTCGGGCCAAAACGTTTTGATCTTAGTGGACGGACAAAGGACCACTGGACGTTTCAGCGGCTCTATCGACTTAACCAGATTTAAAGCGGAAGATATAGAAAGAATTGAGATCGTAAAAGGTGCGTCATCCGCTCTTTACGGTTCCGATGCGATCGCGGGTGTGATCAATATCATCACTAAGGAACAAAAAGATCCTTATTCGGCGAACTTCAGGACTTTTATGGGAGGAGGAAATCCAGTCTATTATGGAACTGGAACAGAATTCCGTAATTATGCATCCGTAGGAGTACGCAAAGGGATAGTATCCACCAATTTTACAGCCGGTTGGCATAGAGGAGACGGTTACGATCTAACTCCGGACGCAACCTTAGGACCTAAAAACGGAAGAATAGAAAGTCTCTCTTCTAGTTACTCCCCCTTCCCTGTTGGTACACCTCTTTGGACAAAACTTTATATTTATCGTCAAAAACTTCCGTATGAAGGTCCCTTAGAGTCTACTTCGGGCAGTGCATTCGAGGATATAAACGTTTCTAACAAAACTACTTTTGATATTTCGGAAACTTTTAAATTAGGATTTCAGTTCTATTACAGATATTTAAACCAAAACGCCGTAGATGCGGTCCCTCCAAGAGGAGTTTACGATAGAAGCAATAAGACCCATGACTTTATGGGTGCTTTAAACGCAGATTGGGAAATTACCAAAACATTAAACTTAAACGTAAACACAAACTACGCCAGATTTTTCGATACTTATACATACGATCAAAGAAAGTCGGACGCCCAAGATAAAAGGGAGAAGTTAGACAACGCAGTTACAGAGTTAAGGACCCGTTTAGATCATAAGATCTCCGACGGACATGTGATCTCTTACGGCGCTGAAACATTGATAGATCAATTTTCTTCCGCGAGGATCGCTCCGGACTGTAAGAGAAATTTCCCTAATATTTGTGCGAGTGATATCTTAGGAACAGATCCTTACCAAACTCAAAACGGATACGCTCAAAGACAAAGAAACGCATTTTATGTGCAGGACGAATGGAGAGTTTCCAGCGCTCCTAGGATCCAAATCGTACCAGGGATCCGTTCCGATCACGACTCCATTTACGGAGGACAAGTTCTTCCTAAACTCGCGATTCGTTACGATGTAACCGATAAATTCCGCATTAGAGCAGCCAACGGTTTAGGATACAGAGCTCCTAGTTTCCAGGACCTATATTATAATTTTATAAACCCAGGAGTCGGCTATAGAGTCGCCGGAAATCCCAACTTAAAGCCGGAACTTTCTCGCAGTTATAATTTAGGCGGAGAATGGGAACCGAATAAGGTATTCTGGTTTAGCTTTAACTTCTTCTATAATAATATCGATAACCTGATAGGATTCAGAACGAACCCTACTAGGGATGCATCCGGATTACAGATCTTTAATACATCCAACTACCAGAAGGCTCTCACGAAAGGATTCGAATCTTCCGTAACTCTTAGAGTCCATCAAAATGTTTCTTTGGGTGGCGGTTATACATACACGGATACAAGAGATGAATTGACCAATCTTCCTTTAGAAGGAAGAGGTTATCATAGATGGAACGCGAATATACGTATAGATCACCAACCTAGCGGATTCAGCTTCTCTTTGTTCGCGGTGATTTTCGGAAAACAACCCTACTATTGTACAAAAAATCCTCTTTGGTGTGATCCTGTTCTTCCTAGCGAATTGTCTGGTCTTTCTGCTCAGTTGACTACACAAGCAACGAATACGATCAACGCATTATTCGGAAATATTCCAGGTGGTATCCAAGAATATTGTACGGAAAGAAACTTATCTTACTGTACTACAGGACCTACTTATGGAGTGAGAATGGTAAATGCTCATACCAATTTGAATATCAGAGTTTCTCAAAAGATATTAGGAACTTTTGAAATATTCGCAGGTGTGGACAATCTTCTAGACACTTTCGATCTTACTTATAATCCGCAAAAACCTAGATTCTATTATGTGGGGATAGATGGAAGGTTCAGCGCGGGTGCGGCTCCAGCAGATTATTCTGCGGCGCCGATACCTTCTTCGTCGCCTGTACCGGGAGTCCGGTAAAAACAAAAATTGGGAGTCCAATATGAAAAAACTCATAACCTTGGCCTTGTTCCTCTGCTTACCTGCAACCATATTCGCAGAGGCAAAAGAACTTAGGATTGTAACATTAAACGGAACAGTTTCCGAGATCGTTTTCGCATTAGGAAAAGGTAAATTAGTTGTAGGGAACGACACTTCTTCCCTTTATCCTCCTGAAGCGGTTGCACTTCCAAAAGTAGGTTATCAAAGAATGCTTTCTGCAGAAGGAATTCTTTCTTTAAAACCGAATCTGATCCTTGGATTAGAATACGCCGGTCCTCCCGAAGTGATTGAACAATTAAAATCTGCAGGTTTAAAAGTGATCATCTATCCCGGATTGCCTGGAGTGGAGCCTGCGCTAAATAATATTCTTGCGATCGGAAAAGAGATCGGAGCCGAAAAAGAAGCTCAAAAGATCGTACAAGACATCCGCAAAAAACATTCTAAAATTGCGGAGAAGGTTTCCAAATTAAAATCCAAACCGAAAGTATTATTCGTATATCATAGAGGGACAAGCCTAGCGCAAGTTTCCGGAACGGAAACACCTGCAGACGAAATGATCCGACTCGGCGGAGGGATCAATGCAGTGGACGGATTCAAAGGTTTTAAACCGATCACTCCGGAAGCAGTAATCGCAGCACAACCTGATATCATCTTAATTCCAAGCAGAGGTTTAGAAAGCCTTGGCGGAAAAGACGGAGTATTCGCACTTCCAGGTGTAAAAGATACTCCAGCCGGAAAAAAATCCAGAGTTGTTGCGATAGATGATCTAGTCCTTTTAGGTTTCGGCCCAAGACTTGGTCAGGGTATCGAGGAATTATTCGAATCATTCCATCCAAAAACAACTGATAAAAAATGATCGTATCCTCTCTGGAAACTTCTTCCCCTGAAATGAAACCTAAAGGGGAAGAAAGGAAGAAAAAAACAGGGCGCAAAGTCCCTGCCATCTTCGTATATGTAGTGTTAGCTGCCGGGCTTTTCGGGATAGGAGTACTTTCCCTTAAATTCGGTTCTATTCAACTTTCAACAGCGGAAATCCTGAAAGTATTACTATTAGGACAGGATTCCTTATCCGAATTAGAAGTCCCACATTCCATTTTAGTTTGGAATTTGAGAATGCCCAGGCTCGTATTATCCATGTTAGTCGGGGCATGTCTTGCTTCTGCCGGCGTTTGTATACAAGGATTATTTCGAAATCCATTAGTAGAACCTGGATTTATAGGAGTAAGCCCCGGAGCTGCATTAGCTGCTTCTACTTGGATCGTATTTTCAGAAAAGATACTTACTTTTTTTCCAGCCGAGTTAAGAGGAAAAGAAAGTATCTTATTACAGATATGCGCATTTGCCGGTGCTCTTTCCGTTTCCTTCTTCCTGCATGTGGTTTCCAAAAGAGAAGGCGGAGGATTTTCACTAGTTCTAGTACTTGCAGGGATCGCAGTGAATGCGACTGTCGTTTCTCTTTTAGGATTTTTATCGTATCTAGCGGATGATACCCAACTTAGAAACTTAACCTTCTGGAGTTTGGGAAGTATGGCGGTTGCTAGCTGGCATAAAATTTATCTGCTCGGTTCCGTACTTCTAGTCGTTACCTTCTTCTTTCCTATATTAGCCAGAGGTTTAGATGCTTTAGCATTAGGGGAAGCGGAAGCTTTTCATACGGGTTTCAAGGTGAGAAGGATCCGAAATCTCACCATCGTTTTAGCAAGTCTGCTAGTAGGCGTAAGTATTTCTATCTGCGGAAATATTGCATTCGTTGGTTTGATCGTTCCTCATATTCTAAGAATGGTTTTAGGGCCGGGTCATAAAACATTATTACCTGCTTCCTTATTCGGAGGAGCACTTCTTCTTTCGATCGCAGACTTAGCAGCGCGAACTGTCGCCTTCCCTTCAGAACTACCGATCGGAATCATTGCAGCAGGAATAGGCGGCCCGTTCTTCTTATTCTTAATCTTACAAGCAAAACGTAGAGAAGGAGAATTTAGATGAGCCTAGTATTATCAGACATTTCCTTATCCAGAGGTGGAAGGTTCTTATTATCAGGAGTAAACTTAAGTTTGTATCCTGGAGAACTTTTGATTGTGTTAGGTCCGAATGGAGCCGGAAAATCCACCTTATTAAAATTATTTTCGGGAGAAATATCTCCGGACAAAGGATTGGTGCTATTGGATGGGATTCCTTTGTCAGAATACGATTCAGAAGACTTAGCACTTAGAAGAAGTGTACTGTCCCAAGAATCGGAGATCCATTTTCCATTTATCGCGGACGAGATCGTTCGAATGGGAAGGTCCTGCTCTAAATTAAGAGTTCCTAAACCGTTAGAGGATCAGATCACCGAAGATGCATTTCATTCGGTCCATCTAGGAGAAAGAGAAAGATTCCAAATTTATAATAAACTTTCCGGCGGAGAAAAACAAAGAACCCAAATGGCAAGGGTTTTAACCCAGGATAAAGAACCCACCGAAAGAGAAAGTTATGTTCTCTTGGATGAACCGGGCGCCTCTTTAGATCCGAACAGAATACATTCTTTATTGGAAAAAGCAAAACAACTCAGCAAAAAAGGAAGAGGGGTTCTCTGCATTCTCCACGACCTAAACCTTGCACTTAGATACGCGGATCGGATCGCAGTATTAAAAGAAGGTAAAATACTAGCGGATGGGATCCCTGGGAATATTCTGGATGAAAAATTCGTATTGGAACATTTCCTATTGAGAACCCAAAAAATTCCCTTCCCGGAAGGAGGGCATTATTTGATCCCTCTTGGTCCCGCAGAACCAAACAAAACAAACGGCCTACCCTATACATTAGATGCTAAAGGAGTCAAAGAAAATGTCCATCGCTGAATCGTTAGAGATCGAGAATATCATTAAAGATTGGAAACAGATCAAAGAAACACAACCTCGTCTTAGAATGAGAGAGATCGCTTCCCAACTCAAAACCTCGGAAGGTGGACTACTTGCTGCCTCTGAAATTTCCAAGGCGGAAGGATTTCCTCAAGTTTCTTCTCTCCAAACGAATTGGGGAGAATTATTCGCGAAGTTCGGAGAATTGGGACATGTAATGGTCCTTACCCGTAACGAAGCTTGCGTACATGAAAGAAAAGGAATATTCGAAAAAGTAAGTTCCGGTCCCGGGCATATCTTAGTCGTCGGAGCAGATATTGATCTCAGACTTTTCCCAGGAATTTGGAGATTCGGATTTGCAGTGGAAGAACCTAAACAAGATTCCACACAAAGATCTTTTCAATTCTTCAATGAAAATGGAGAAGCAATGTTCAAACTTTTCCTTACGGATAAATCGAATGTATCCGCTTGGGAAAAACTAAGATCGGAATTCAAAAACGGATCTCCTGACTTCTCCACTTTATTCTCCTCTGAAAATAAAAAAGAAACTTCGATCGCAGAGAAAAAAGAGATCAACTCGGAAACCAAAGAAGAATTCCTAAACGACTGGGGAAAATTAGAAGATACCCATGAATTTTTCTCTCTATTAAAAAAACATGGTGTCTCCAGGATCCAATCCATGGAGATTGCTAACGGAAAATTCACCAAAACCGTAGAGCCTAAAGCGGTTTTAAGAATGTTGGAAATGGCTTCCTTAGACAGAAGCCCTATCATGGTTTTTGTAGGAAACCCGGGATCCATTCAGATCCATACGGGAGAAGTCACCAATATTAAGGTTTTAGAATCTTGGTGGAATGTCCTGGATCCTGAATTCAATCTACACTTAAGATCAGATCTAATCTCTAAAGTTTATATCGTAGATAAACCTTCCAAAGACGGAGTCATTCACTCTATGGAAGTATATGATGCGGATGGAGAATTGATCGTTCAGTTTTTTGGAAAAAGAAAACCGGGACAACCCGAGAGAACGGATTGGGTCGGTCTATTGGACAAAGTATCAGAGCCAGTCTGAAATCGAAATGATATCGTTAGCTCTTTTGGAATATGTCCAAAGAGCTAACGATATTTCCTTTAAACACTCTTATGTGTTTCTATATAAAAATCCGCCGAGATACGACCGGATCCATACAAGGAAAAGTGTAAAAGTAAAAGTAGGATCATGGATGCGTAAGGCAGATTTGATCCTGCGGACACAAAACCTTCTCTTGCATGGATGAACAAAACTGCCCCGACTAGTACAGGCAATTGTAAAATCGCAGAGAATCTAGTCAGAAGTCCTACCATCAGCAGCACACCACCACAAATGTGAGCGATCACTATATAATGGGCTAATAATGTAGAAGCGTAAGGAGCATTATTCAATTCCATGAGCCGGATAAGCGCGTCCGTATCCGCAAGGAATGCAAGTCCCTTATACACCAGAACCCCGCCCAAATATACGCGGACCATATCGATCCACCAATCCCGATGAGTCTCTAACCAATCATGCCATCTTTCCATACGGACCTCCGTCCTGCGATGGAACATTCTATCTTTCTTTTTTCGAAATGCAAGACCTCTTGTAAAAAAGAGATCTAATATAATCGAACAATCGTTTATTAATATTTGTTTAAACTCATCCGAAAGGATTATCGTTTAATAAGCACTATTTACAGAATAGCTTTCTATTCTCTAATCTGCATCTCGCAGTTCTGCCTGCTTTGGTATACTTACCGTTTCCATTACCTTCTGCCGTAAATGATCCGCTAAAAACAGAACCATCTCGAAACACATAACGTCCGGCTCCTGATTTCTTATCGTCGGACCAATTACCTTCGTATCTATCTCCGTCAGAATAAGCTAAGGTGCCCCAACCTTCTCTCATCTCTCCTGAAAATCTGCCGGAGTAAACGTCTTTCGTATCATAAACATAGACACCTTCTCCATTCTTACAATTTCCTTTTTTACATCCGGGAGAACCGCTTGCAAAAGATCTTATATTAATTCCAGGATTAGGTTCCGGTTTTCTTTCGATAGGTTTACCGTCCGCGTCTTCATCGAAATATTCTCTAGAAGAAATATCCGAATCTTGGTCCCTATCATCAGCCTTCTTTTTAGGTTTTAATCTTTCGATCTCTGGGTTGGACTTTGGTTTTGGTTTGGAACAATTAGAAAGGAAGAAGTAGCTGGAAAATAAGAAAACGAATAAGGCAATCGAACTGAAAATTTTTTTGATCATTCTGGATCCCGGATTCCCTACAGAGAGCCCGGGAAGATCAGAATGTCAATAAAGTTCTAAGACTGTTTTTCCAAAACAAGCAGAGTGATCTCGGAAGGAGCACCTATTCTTAAAGGAGGACCCCAATATCCAGTTCCTCTGCTCACATAAAGTTGGGTCTCTTCCCATTTACTCAAGCCGGCCACGAACTTTTGGAATAGATGGATGAACACATTCCCTGGGAAATATTGGCCCCCGTGAGTATGGCCTGAGAGCTGAAGATCATATCCAACCTTGGCAGCTTCAAAAATCGAATTAGGTTGGTGAGCGAGTAACACCTTATAGTGAGCGTTTTCCGTTCCGAGAGAAGCTTGTTTAGGATCTGTCCTATGACCCGGGATCACAGTATGAGCCTTATAATCCGTCACACCCGCGACGGCAATCTTAGCTCCATTATGATCTATTAGTTTATTCTGATTTAATAATACATTGATCCCAAGATCCTCTAATTCTCTGATCCAGGCAATCACTCCGGAATAATACTCATGGTTCCCGGTCACGAAGAATGTACCATACTTGGATTCCAGATTTTTTAGAGGAGAAACATGGTGTTTCAACATGTTTACCGTTCCATCTACCAAATCTCCAGTGATCGCAACTAGATCCGGCTCCAAAGAATTTGTTTTAGAGACTACACCTTCTAAAAAATTCCCTTTGATCGTAGGCCCAATATGGATATCGGAAAGTTGTGCAATCTTGAAACCATGCAAACCGTCAGGCAGATCTTTCACCTTGATCTTCACATGTTTAACAGTGGGAGTTTTTTTAGCCTGGTAAAATCCGAAGGCAGTCAATCCACCCGCAAGCCCCAAAAGTGCAAAGGAAGAAAATCTGGCTAAAAAGTCCCCTCTTCCGAATTTTTCCGATCCGAATAATGCCTCGGTTTCGGCTGATGCGACAGAAATACTTTTGGATTGTAGAAGGTCCGAAAGATAGATAACACCTTTCCAAACCAAGTTTCCCAGATCCTTAAAGACAACGAAAGAAACTACAATGGTTGCAAACCCCAAAGTGGTAAATGCGGCGTAAGCCCAGAATTTTTGCCACTGGGTTTCCCTGAAAAATAAACTTAAAAGATAAGCACTAGGGGTAAGAAGGACTAGAAAAACCACTCCGATCCAAAGAGAAACCTTTTGAAAAGTTCCGAGTTCGAAAGGTGCGATCAAACGACTGGTCGCATAAGAATAACCTATCAAAAGGATTACGGTAAAAACACTGAGAAAAATCACTAACCTTTGCAAATCGAACTCCATTGCCAGACTCATATATCCGACCGAAAAAAAGGGTCGGAGTTCCTCCAAAAAACGCCTTTCTTACATTTTGTTCCTACAGAAAACGACAATCCGTTGACTTACTTCCCGATCCGTGAGAGTCTTGCCCCATCTATGTCCACTATTGACTCGGAAGCCAGAAAATACAAAAGCCTACTGAACACGAGTACGATCCTAAACGCTAACCTGGACCTTTACCAACTTCTTCCTTTAATCATGTTGTATTCCAAAGACCTATTGGAAGCGGAAGCAAGCTCCCTATTTTTATTAGAGGAGAAGGACGGATTTTTATACTGCGAAGTTGCCTTGGGCGAAAAAGGAGAGATCGTCCAAAAATATGCTAGGTTAGAACCTGGGCAGGGAATCGCGGGCTGGGTAGCCAAAGAAAAAAAAGCAATCATACTAGAAGACGCATACACTGACCCAAGATTTAATCCTGCTTTGGATCAAAAAACAGGATTTAGGACCAGATCACTTGTATGCGTTCCTTTATACATTGCGGACAAAGTGATCGGAACTCTCGAAATTTTGAACAAATCGGACAACAGAAGTTTCGAATCCTCGGATGTAGAGGTTCTCAACTCACTTTCCGAAATGGCTGCAATCGCAATCAAAAATGCCCAAGCTCATGAAGCTCTAAAAAAGAGAGTGTTAGAACTCCGGCTACTTTACGAATTCGAAAAATTAACAGTCGCAGAAAAGAGCATCAACGAATTAGGAAATTGGCTTTTAGACAAAGTACTCGAATTTTTAGAAGCAAAAGCGGGAACCATCTACATAGCAGACCCCACTTTAGAAGTACTAAGAGTTTTAGCTGCCAGAGGGATTCCGGAAGAAGCCATCCATAATATACAAGTCCCCTATGGAGAAGGAATTTCAGGCTGGGTCGCAAGAGAAAAACAAAGCCTACTCATCCAAAATCTGGACGAAGATCCAAGATACGATAAAAGTGCTAAATATAAATTCGAAGCAAACTCACTCATCTCCGCTCCTCTATTATTTAGGGGAGAATTACTGGGAGTTATCAGCGTAAATAATAAATACTCTGGATTTGCATTCACACATGCAGATCTAGAAATGTTGGGCGCGATCGCAAATAGACTTAGTGTCACTATCAAGAACGCAAATCTATTCCATAAAGTTTTAGATACGGATAGAGAATTAAAACGCGCCAGAGAAGTAATGCATAAGATACTTCCTTCTAGTCTTCCTTATGTGGGGGGCCTGGAATTTGGAGTGCAACATATCCCTTACGATAATGTAGGTGGAGATTTTTATAATATTCTAAAATTAGATGAAAACCGAAGCGCGGTTCTTATTGCAGACGTTTCGGGTCACGGGCTTTCTGCTTCCGTTGTAGCAACAGTCATTCATACCGTAGTCAGCACATTCGATTCGGAAACATTAGGAAGTCCTTCCAAGTTTTTCACTGCACTCAACTATGCATTGTATAATAAATTAGCCGGGAATTTCCTAACCGCATTTTATGCGATCATTCATACAGGCACAAATACGATGTCTTATACGAACGCAGGTCATAATCCTCCTATCCTATATAGAAAATCGGAAGGGAGTTCCTTACATCTAGAGACAAAGGGAAAATTAGTCGGAGTGATCCCGGATCTTTTCTTTGAAGAATATGTAACCGCTTTCCAACCCCAAGATAGATTGGTATTGTACACTGACGGACTCACTGAACACTCCAACGCGGACAGAACCAGAAGATATAGCGAAGACTTACTTACTCTAGCAGTCAGAAATCATTCTCAATCCCATTCAGCGGAAGCCGCCGAAAGTTTGATTAAAGAATGTAGGACCTATTGTCATAGATCCGATTTCGAAGATGATGTCACTCTTTTGATCGTAGACAGAGTTTAAGATCTAATTTCCGATCCGAACTGCAATTTTGCCGATCGCTTTTCCATCTTCTAATTTTTGATGAGCTTTTCCTATTTCTTTCCAATCGAAAATTTCAGAATCTAGGATCGGTTTCAAGATCCCTGATTCAACGAGTCTAGAGATTTCTGTTAGGATCTTTCCGTGATATTCTCTACCTTCTCCTTTTAAAAGAGGAAGAAGCATAAAAACTATGCTCAAATCTAAACTTTTGGAATGGGCAACGGATAAATCGAAAGAACCGCTTCCATTAATCGTAATCGCTTTACCTTTAATCTTTACCGATTGTATTGCGGTTTGAAAACCTTCTCCGCCTGCTGTATCTAATCCTAAATCGAATTCATTCGTTCCGAATATTCGTTTTGCAGTTTCTCGAATCGACTCAATATTTCTATCAGCGACAGCTTCGGCTCCCAAAGATAAAACTAATTTTTTCTTGGACTCGCCCGTAGCAGTGGAGATCACTCTTGCTCCTGCCCATTTCGCTAATTGAACCGCAATATGACCTACTCCCCCGGCTCCTCCTGTAATCAGGATTTTATCTCCGGCAGAAATTTTTCCCTTATCGAAGAGACCTTCCCATGCCGTGATAGAAACTAAGGGTAGAGCTGCCGCTTCTTCAAAACTTATGTTCTTAGGTTTTTTAGCGATCAATTTGGAATCCACAAGCATGTATTCCGCCAATGCTCCCCCGTTTCCGATAACTCCTCCCGCACATCCGAAAATTTCATCACCTACTTTCCAAAATGTTTCTTTCTCATGAATTTCTTCTATAATGCCTGAAACATCACCATGTAGAATTGCGGGTAATTGGGGGGAAATCGCCGGTCCAAACTTTCTAATTTTATAATCTACAGGATTTACGCTGGTAGCTTTTACTTTAACCAAAACGTGTCCTTCTTTCAGGTTCGGTTTCTGAATTTCTCCCATTTCAAAAACTTCCGGGCCTCCATGAGACCTAATCATCATTGCTTTCAAAATAATTCTCCTTTTATGAAGATCCTGGAGAAATAATATCTCTTCAGGATTATTAAAATAATAACCTAAAATATATTTTCCACAATATCTTGCATTTGAAAGAGATTCTTTCCAAAATGGAAAGAATGAATTTGGACAGTATAGCAGATCTGGAAATATTCGAAGCTGTTTGTAAAGAAGGCAGTTTCGCTAAAGCTGCGAAACGAACTCGAAATTCGGTACCTTCGATAAGCAAAAGAATTTCAAGATTGGAAAAATCTCTAAAAATTATTTTGTTCAACCGAACTACAAGATCTATGCAGTTAACCGAAGCCGGTCAAAACTTTTTGATCCGATGCGAAAGAATACTTTCCGAAATCAGAGAGGCGGAAAAGGAAGCTGGAAAAGAAAAAGAGATGAAAGGCAAGATTAGAATGACAGCGGCTCTTCCTTTTGCGAATAGAATTCTGCCCGAATGTATTTCCGAATTCTCGAATTTATATCCTGAAATTTCCATTGAAATCGTTTTCTCAAACGAAAAATCAAATCTGATTTACGAACAATTCGATCTTGCTTTCAGGATCATGAAACCGCTTAGCAGCCCGAAATGTCTGCGAATTCTGCCCAACCCTGTAATTGCAGTAGCGAATCCCGGCTACCTGGATCGAGTTGGAACTCCTACAAATATAGAAGAATTATCAAAACATAAAATTATGTACGTGGACGAACATTCACAGATCAGAATTCCTAAAACCAAAAAACGTTTAATGGATCTAAGCTCTGAAAGACAAATCAAATCGAATCATGCGACTTTTCTTTGCGAATACGCAGTCAATGGGGGTTCTGGAATCCTTTTTAGATCGTTTTGGGATGTGGAAAGTAATCTACGTTCGGGAAAACTAAAAAGAGTTTTACCAAATTTAATATTGGATTCGGAAACTATGGGCTGTATTCTTTTTCCAGCGGAGAATATTTCGAAACGTGTACAAAGGTTTTCCGGATTTTTGGAGGAAAAAATTCCTTTCTATCCCCTGGAAATGAAATAGATTTATAATTTAGAAAATCTGGTAATCGCTTCCGGAACGATTCCGAAAACGTGATCCATTGCGGCCAGTCTCCAGTCTTCCCGATTCGGATAGAACATTTGTTTAAATTCTTCCCTTACTTTATCCGCTTCTGATTCCGATTTGGAACCGTGAAAGCGGATACGATTCTCGCTGATCATTAGGAAACTTCCACGGATCGCACCCCGAACACTCAAATTGCCGAAGGTCCCGAGCTCTACAGTGATCGGAAATAGATCTTTACCCTTTGTTAGGATTTTCCCGAAGAAGTCGGTAAAATCTCCCGAAGTTCTATAAAAATCCTCTTCTCCTTCATTTAAAAGAAGACCGAAATCACCGAATACCTTTTTTAAATTTTTATCTTCTCTAGAACCTTTCTCTGCATTTTGCATGAGACTGATCCCGTTTTTTTCTCCATAACCGGTATGAAAGTCCAAAATCAAAATACGCTCGTATGGTTTAAGAACTTTTTTAAAATACTTTCTTAAAATTCTTACGACAGGCTCTGGTTTTCTACCACCATAATAGATCCCTTTTGGAAATTCGTACTGACCGTTTACTGCTGCATCTAAAACATATTTTGCACCGAAACGGATCACTACTCCCAAAAACCGGATAATGAAGAATACATACTCGAATAAAAAATTACCGAACTCCGAACCGGGATTTAAGAAACTTTGGATCTTTCTGTATTTTTTGTTTTTGAACTTCTTGTGTAGTTTCTCTCTTTTTAAAGCGAAGTTACGGTTTAAATCCACATTCCTTTCGTTCACTCTCAGGAAATTTTTGAAACCGTGAGCATTGATCCCATGCAAGATCAGAAAATCGGAATTTTTAGGAAGTTTATAAGGACTTTTGTCATCCAGTAGAAATTCCTCGATCCATCTGCGTTGGAATGCGGAACCCGCAAATCCTTCCACTCCATGGATGCCTGAGCTCATGATGACTAGACGTTTTGCAGGCTTTTTCTTTTCTCCTAAACAATAAACATCCAATTCTCCCCCATCTTTTGGGATCTGCAGACATTCATAGTCAAAACGTTCGAACTTGGATTTTAACTGCTTTTTGTAGGATAAGAAGGCCTTTCTACAGGCTTCGTAGGTTTCCAAATAGTACGATAATACGTCCACTGAATCACGAACATACGGACCCGCCGTTTTCCGGTCCAAAAAAAAATTTTACCTTTAGATTACGATTCGATGAAAAGAAGAAGGTCCGCTGGCGCTGACCATCCGCTACAACGGACCTTCTACAGTTGAACAAAATTTATATTACATTAATATATTATAATGTACTAAATAAAAAATCATACGGCCTCATAAAACTATCACTTCCGTGATACATAAAATAAAAATATGATTTAACCCTTAAGAACTATAACTCTGATAATATTATTAATCGCTCGTTATATTACATGATATTTTTTTAAAATAATTTTTTAACTCTTATGAAATGTGTGAACCTCCTCATCGGTCTAACCTAGTACCTTAAGGAGGTATGAACATGGATACAGTGACCATCTTCGCATTAGCGCTTTTGGCTGTTCCTGTGTTTGCCCGGTTTGCCCGAGTATCCAAGGATGCGATGAATCGCTATCACCTAATCGGATTGGGAGGTCTTTTCCTAATTCTTGGTGAAGCTACGAAGATTACTGCGACTAAAGTTACACCTATAGCAGCAGTTCTTCCTATGATTGATATCGCAACTGCGATCCTAGCTTACGCGGGGGTACTTTTCGGGGTAGTATGGCTATCGCTCTACTACGTCAAACACCCGAACGAAATCTAAAAAGAATCCTCCTATTTGAAAAGGAATGGAAGGCGGGACATGTTCCCGCCTTTTTTAGTTGGAAAAGATAAAAGAAGAATTATCTCTGTAATCTGTGAGCCTAGAATTCAAACGCCCGGATACCAAACATTCCATCCTTTACGTAGCCGATCCAATCTGTGCCTGGTGTTACGGCTTCTCTCCTATTTTTGAAAAGATCAGAGAAAAATACTCGGATAAGATAGAATTCACATTAGTGCTCGGTGGATTAAAATACGGTCCCGAAGTGGAAATATTCTCGGAAGATGTTACTGAAAAATTAAAATACCTTTGGAAGGAAGTAGAAAGGGTTTCCAAAAGAAGTTTCCACTACGATATACTCCAAAATCGTAATATTCAGTATGATTCCGAGCCTGGCTCCAGGGCTGTCATTACAGCTCAAAGGATCAATCCTAGTCTATCTTTCGCTTTTTTAGATAAACTATTAGAGGGTTTTCATTCTAAAGGAAAAGATCCAGGTAGTTTTGAAACTTATTCAGAAATTGCTTCCGAACTTTCTATACCTTTGGATGAATTTAAAGAATTATACTATAGAGAAGAGACCCTCTTGGAAACCAGAAACGATTTCAATTATGGATATATATTAGGTGTAACCGGTTTTCCTTGTTTAGTATTTTCAGACGGCTTGGATAGAGGCATCTTAACCAAAGGATATTCTTCTTTTGAAGAAGTAGACGGGCTATTAGGAGATTATTTTAGATCTATAGGACAATATTAAAAAAATAAGGACGAGTTTCCTCGTCCTTCAAATCCAATGTACTTCATCTGACTACGATCAACTTAGTCTCCTCTTCCAAGAAAGCATCTGCCGCTTCCGACCAAGATGCCTTACGTGTGGTGACCTTAGAAGGATCGAAACCTTCCTCTTCTACTAATCTCAAAATTTCAGGGATCCATTCTCTGGATCTAACTCTACCCAAACGAATTGTGGCTCCATTATTATATAATTCTAAATAAGGGATCGGAATATTATTAGTCCAGAAGATAGAAGCTGATCCGAATTCACCTTCTATTCCAAGAGATCTGAGACCGCAGTCCCAACCTTCTGCAGTTCCGTTTGCGTCCGCTACTATATCAAACTTACCTAAACTTTTCGGGAAAGAAGCGACCTGCTCCACTTTTACGCCATAAGATTCAGCGATCTCTAAACGTTTTTTATCTGTGTCCACGTATACGAGATCCGCGGCACCCATATGTTTTGCAAGAGCGGCAGTATACAAACCAATGCTAGAGGCAAAACCTCCGAGAACTAAAACGGACTTATTCTTATTTTGTTGGAGATGTATACCTACTAACTTCCATGCTTCCACAATATTATCACTGATACTTGCGATCGCTGCAGGATCGGTCTTATTAGAAAAAGGTATTAACATCTCTTTTGCATATGGAACCAAAACAGAATCGGAAATAGCCCCGCCAAATTCTTTTGCACCTTTTCCCATTCCGTAAGCGCTCGTATGAGGAACGGTGCTACAACTTTTAGTCAGGCCTGTTTCACAATTAGCACAATGTCCGCAGGAAATTTGGAATGGAACCGCAACACGAGTTCCTTTAGGAAAGAGTGAAGATAACTCTTCACTAGTTTCTAATATTTCTCCTACGAACTCATGACCCAAAGGAAAAGGTGGACGGAATAATGTTTGTCCTCTTAAAATGGGAAGATCCAAATCGCATCTGGCAACCGCCAAGGGACGGACCAGTGCCTGGTTCGGTCCGGAAAGTTTAGGATCCGGGACTTCTTCCCATTCTACCCGATTTCTTTTAGAAAATAGCAATTGTTGCATGGTTTCCCTCCGATAGACCGATCAGTCTATCCGCAATCGTCCTTATAAAAATAGGATAGACCAGTTAGTCTATCATTTTATTTTAGTCGGATGAGCAAACGAAAATCGGAGCTGGGCCAGCCAGAAGGTCCCTTCGAAAGAATAGCATCCACTGCTGTTCGCTTAATGTATTCTCAAGGATACGCTGGGACCTCCATTAACCAGGTGATCGACGAATCAGAATCTCATAAGGCAAGTTTTTACAGATATTTCCAAACCAAAGAAGATCTGGGAAAAGAATACTTAGAAAGACAAGGCAAGGATTTTCAAGACGGCTGGGAAAGGCTGATGGAAAGATCCGAAACTCCGGAAGAGTTCGTACATAGATGGATGGCTCTTTTAAAAAAACAGGTCAAATCCGGAAAATATTTCGGATGTCCTCTTGCTCGATTTATGGGAAGTTTAGATAAACCTGAACCTAATCTAGCTGAAAGAAGTTCGTCCGTATTAGAATCCTGGACCTCTTGTTTAGAAAATTATTTTGAAAAGAATAAGAAGGCTCTTATACTTCCTGCAAATTTCGATTCCAGAAAAAAAGCGGAACTATTTCTAAAATTATTCCAGGGGAATTCCCAATTTTACGTGATGACCCACGATCCCAAATATTTTAACGAATTAGAAGAAGAAATGCTCTCGAACCTAAACTAATTTTGTTTTTTTAAGAGAGATCTTGACCTTCTTCCCTTTTAATCGGACAATTTTTCCTGGAGCGCCCACGACGGTACAATTATCCGGAATATCGTGGTCTATGATCACTGCCTCTGCACCGATCTTCACATTATTTCCTACGTGAACCGGACCTAAAACTGTTGCCCTTGCTCCTATAAGCACATTATTCCCAACGGTAGGATGACGTTTTCCTTGGTGGTTTCCTGTTCCGCCTAAGGTAACTCCATGAAATAAAATACAATCGTCACCAATCTCTGCGGTCCCGCCGATTACGATCCCCATTCCATGATCTATGAATAATCCGCTTCCTATCTTTGCGCCTGGATGGATCTCAATTCCAGTAAGGAAACGATTGAATTGGGAAATGAATCTGGCTAAAAACTTTAATCTTATCTGATATAAAGGATATGCAATATACTTATGCATCAGAATGGAATGTAACCCAGGATAGAGTATAAATTCCAATCCCCTGGCTGCCGGGTCGTTCTTAAAAATTGCTTGGATCTCTCGAATCATTCGGAAAATCTAATAGGATTTTTTCTTTTTACGATCTGATCTGGAATATTCTTCTCTGCTCTCTCTTTTAGCCACGTAATTTGCCAAGGTTAGAATTGCTCCTCCCCAGAAAGCGGCCCAAAAACCAGGCACGAATATTTTATCGGGAAATATATTAGCGATCCAGAATAGAACGATAGCATTCACCACAAGACCGGCGATTCCTAATGTCAAAAGATAAACCAAATACCCCACGCCGAAAGTGACTAGGACAAGGAACCATCTCAAAACAAAATTTAAAAATCCGAAAAATAGAACGATTACTATTACGTCCCAAACATTAGTGCTGACACGAAATCCTGAATCGATCAGAGGAAAAACGAATACTACTACCAAGGATTGGAGTAAAACGGAAAAAAGAAGTCTGTACATCTATGTCCTTAAACTGTAGAATCTAGGAACTGTCCCAAATGAGGAGGCAAACCGCCCGGAGGAACCACAACTGTTTGTGGTTGCACTATAGCGTTGTCCGAAACGGAAGCAACTTCTCTGGGTTGGTCTCCCACTAGGGCAGGAGCCGAAGAATCGGAATATAAAATTTGTCGAGATCCGACCGCCATATAAGGCATATTCTTCTTCCTTTCTGTTATATTCTTCCTATTAGACGAATTAGAAAAGCAAAATTATGATCTAACCTTCTATAACCAATCCACAATCCATCTTTTCAACCACGAATCCAGTATAGATCAATGGATAAAGTAAGTAAGTCCCAAGCCCCACAACCCAGGCAAATCCTGTGCGAGGGGTGTCTCTCACTCCTGTACTTTGGAAAAATAGACGAACTGATCTAAACGGTTTTTTACCTGGATTAGACAAAGCTAAAGTTTTATCAGTAATCCCCAAACCACAGTTATGAGTGAGCTTGTTTCCTTCGATAGTGATTAGAACTTCTTTTCTTTCGGACTTGTTCCAAGAAACCCTTCTGGTGACTGTACCTTCTAATTCCAATTCTTTGGATCTAGCCCCAGTTCCGACTAAGATCGGAAATTTAGCGTATTCTCTATCTAATCTTCTGTCCTTGCCTTCAACCCCTGTAGCAAATGTTGCCATCAACGTTTTTACATCGTATTCCAAATCATCTTCGAATTGGACTAACACTGGCATTTCAGATCTTTGTTCTCCGGAAGAAGGTAACTGAATTTCAGGATTTTGCCTTTCCGCCCCGGAACAAGATGGAAGTAATAAGGAAACGGATACAAAAAATATAATTAGATATTTAGCGAATGAATTCATAGAATGTCCGGCACTTCTATGAAACTCCGGAAAGAATTTCTGTCCAGCGAAAATCTCGGTTGGACGAATACAAATCGGTAAAGGTTACAAACAAAACAGGTTATAGAAATTTATTTCCTATGTCCGACTCAAGATTTGGACAGGATATAAAATAAGCGCCAAGACCTTTAGGGAAGGCTCATTATGCGACACTTATCCATAAACCATCAAATACTTCTAATATTTCACCCGACAAAACCAAAACGCAAATTTTCAAAACGAATACAGATCATAATTTTACTATCTATCTACTCCTGTTCTTCTTTTCCAAGAGGAGATAAATCTTTAATTTCAAGAGAGCATCAATATTCTCTCTTTTACACGAATGAAGAAGGTAATGTATACAGAACAGACCTAAGTCTTAAGACAAAATACAAAGACGCATTTGCGGATCTGGAAAAATTCGACTCGGAATTTATAGGCCCTCAAAAACAAAAATATACGGAAAGGATCAAAGAAGTTTCCTTATATAAATCGGAGCTCAAAAAAGACAGCAGTTCTATTATAAGAAAATTAGGAGGAGTACTTGCAATCGCTGCGATCACTCCTGTCCCATTCGCTTTTGAAACCACTTTAGTTTTGGGAACCATCTACGTAACATACCAGAAAGTGACTGAAACTTCGGAGGCGAAGCTCAGAAAAAAACATGTGGAATTCCTGATCAATGAATGTGCGAATTCGGAAGACAGCTTGGAAGATTTTAAAGAAGATCATTTGGACATATTCGTTTCTCACTGGAAAAAGGAATTTATGAAAGAATCCAATCATTTTGTGAACGCAGATGATTGGGAAGATGTTCGTTTACTGGATACTCTTATGGAAAAATACCAGATAGATAAGGAATGGCTCAAGATCAACGCGGAATGGGAATGGAGAGCTTCTTCTCAACATTGTAATAGAGAAACCAAAGAGGAAAAAGATAGTCGTATCCATAAGGAAGAAAAGAAATGGAAAAAGAATGGATCCAAGACTGAAAACCGCATTGGACTATCTGAAACGAGGAGACTCGAATTCCGCTAAGTCCGTATTGATCTCTTGGACTGAGTCTGAGCCGAATAACCCTAATACATTCTTTCATTTAGGAATGTGCCTTTCTCAATTGGGAGAGATGGCTCCTGCAGAATCCGCACTACAAGAATGTATCCGTTTAGAGCCTGCACATGTGCAAGCATGGGTAGGACTCGGAGTTTTATTTGCCCGTAAAAAAGATAAACCTAAAGCGGAATTCCATCTTTCCAAGGCATTGGAATTGGATGATAATGATGTATTCGCTAAAAAAAATTTGGCGGCAGTTTATACCGGCGCTTCTAAATTTGATAGGGCATTGGATCTTCTAAAAGATCTTCCTGAGTCTGAACTATCCGATTCTCCTACTCTATATGCATTAGCGATTTGTTATGTAAGAACGAATCGTTTTGAAGAAGCTAGAGAAACTTTTCATAAATTAGAGATCGTTGGCATCCCCGACCAGGTCAAAAAAGAATATCTCCAACTCAAACAGTTGCTGGAAGAGAAACAATTCGAGCAAGGCGGCATTTGGAGTTTCCTGAAAAAGGAAGAGGACATTTGACCGCGACAATGGTGCGCAGTATTTTTTTCTTTTTTACTTGACTTCCTTTTCCAATTTACCGAGTCTAAAGGTAAGTATGGCGCAAAATTTCTTCCAAGCTAATATGCTCGGTCTCCTCTTACTCCTTCTTTGGAGTTGAGAGGACGGAAACTTGCGTGTGCAAAAACCCGCCTCTGAGCGGGTTTTTTTGTTTTAGGGCTATTCCCGGCAAAATCTCTCGCTTGAAGCCGGAAAAAGAGAGTGCCCAATGGAACAAAAAACGAACTCAGATTTAGCAACACAATATCCTTCTATCCAAGAAATGATCATACCCGGCCAGGGTTTGAAAACCCCACCTGTGTCCCCATTCTTCATGGATGTAACATTAAGGGATGGAAACCAAGCATTACGTAAACCTTGGAACCTAGAAGAAAAAGAGATCATATTTAAGAGACTTGTGAAGTTAGGAGTACAAGGTATAGAAGTGGGATTTGCTTCCGCAAGTAAACAAGACTTCGAAGCATGCTCTTACCTTTCTTCTTTGGCTCCGGAGAATGTTGCAATCTCAAGTCTTTCCAGAGCTGTGGAGAAGGAGATAGATCTTTCTTGGGAAGCGATCCGAAAGGCCCCTCGCCCAAGGATCCATATAGTTTATCCTATCAGCGATTTTACTATCCGAAACGTATTAGGGATTTCCGAAAAAGAAGTTAAAGAAAACATTATGCGATCCGTTTCATACGCACGCAAATTAGCAGGAAATTACGGAGAAGTTCAATTCTCCGGAGAACATTTCGGAGATTCATTGGAGAATATGGATTTTGCTGTTGAGGCTTTTCAGGCAGCTTTGGATGCAGGTGCAGATGTTGTGAATCTTCCCAATACCGTGGAAAGATACAGACCGTATTTATTCGTAGCAATGGTCCGAAAGGTTGCAGAGTCATTGCCTCAAGGAAGTAAAATTTCAGTCCATACCCATAATGATTTGGGAATGGCAACAGCCACCACTGTAGAAAGTTTTTTTGCAGGGGCTACTCAATTGGAAACCGCGTTAAACGGTTTGGGAGAAAGAGCAGGAAACACAAACACGTACGAAGTTGCGATCGCTCTTCATAATTGTGGGGTCAAAGTTGATTTGGATCTTCAGACAATTTATGAAACTTCCAGGATTGTTTCTCGTATGTCCGGAGTTCCAATTCCGGAAAAAGCTCCTTTGATCGGAGAAGACGTAGTCGCTCATAGAAGCGGGATCCATCAGGACGGAGTTTCCAAAACAAAGGATATGAAGAAGGGTGCATATCGTGCCTTCGATGCAAACCTGATCGGAAGACCGGAAGGAGATAGGATCGCATTCACAAGCCAATCAGGTAAATCTGCAATTTATGAAATCCTAATGCAATCTGGGATTTCCATTTCCAAAGAAGAAGCTTCCAAATTGCAGCCTATCTTAAAATCTATCTCCGAAAATTATGGAGGAGGAGAATTATCGATTGAAGAGATCAAGAGTGAATTAGGGAAGTTAAGGAGTATCGACTCACCGGATCGGAAAAAAATTTCGGTAGATTAATGCTACAATCCGGAAGAATAAAAATAAGTATTTTCAATCGGTTTCCTCTACCAGAAATTGGTTTGTAATTTCCTATGAATCTTCTTAGATACGGAACCGAACGAAAGTCCTGGATTTTATTCTTAGCTTCCCTTATCTATTTAATCACTCTATCCGGTATCCAATATGCCACTCTCCAAATAGAATGGCATGATTCCGGTTCGATCTTATACGCTCTTGCAACTCCGAAATCCGTTGGATACTTTTGGTCCTATGAATTCGGTGTACCATTTCTCCAAGAACATTGCTCCTATATACTCGGTTTACTCTCTTTTCTTTTTCATTTTTTTCCTTATCTAGAATTATGGTTAATCATACAATGTATTAGTATATCTTTGGGTATCGTATTATTAGAACGTTATTTTTCCGAGATAATACCTGAGTTCGAATATTCCTGGGTTTTAAGCCTAACGTTTTTGCTAAACCCATATGTCACTCATGCTCATCTTTATCCTCATTTTGAAAACCTGTGGATCCCACTCTTTTCGGGTTTTTTACTTTATGCAAATCGAGGTTCTTTTCTAACCTCTCTCCCCTTCCTGATACTCGCATTAATGGTCAAAGAAGACGCTTGGATTTATGCAATAGGAGCAACCTCTCTCCTTTTTGGACGTGTAAGAGGAAGAACGCTAATATTCTATTTTATTCTAATATTATTATATGTAGGGATCATACTCTTCTGGTTTACTCCGACATATTTCCCGGATAAAGTATCACATTTTTCTGATAAATGGGGGAAAAGCAAATCGGAGATCTTGATCGATCTTTTCCAGAACCCTTTTTCTTACCTCAAATTGCTAATTTCAGGACAGTTCAAATATTTATTCGTAAGTGTATTGTGTTTACCCATTTTCTCCGGCTGGAGAGCTATTCCAGGGATCGCTGTAGCTGGACTATGGATGTCTTCCGTATCTCAAGACAGGGCTTTTTTCTCCTTCTATTTTGGGCTTCCAGCTATATTACTATTTTATTATTCGATTCCTTTCGCAATTTCAAACCTATCCGGTCGACTTGCCCATTTCGGAAAGGATAGAAGATGGATACTTCTTCCCACAATCGGACTGATTCTTGTATCTATCTTTCTATTACTTTTCCCCGGGAATTATAGCGGTCGCGGACCTACAGTAGCAAAATTGATTAAAAGAGGAAAAGCCAATACCTTAAATTCTATCCAAGATACTTTCACTTTAGTTCGTTTAAGGTCCGGATGTGAAGAAAAGGTTTTCGCTTCTTTTTCTTACGCTGCATATTTGTTTTGCGGAAACGATATTAAGATGCCTTACCATGATTTGAAAAAAATCGAGTCCGGGGTTTGGTATCCTGATCTGATCGTTCTGCGTAGCCCGGAAGAAGAATTAGTGCCAGCTAGCAAATCCGTAAGTGAAATGGCTCTTTATTTCGATAAAAATCCACTCTATCGAAAAGAAGATCATGGATCAAGAATACTTGTCTGGCGAAAAATAGTACCTTAATCGGTTATTATTGCGGTATTCTTTTCAGGGAAATCTTATCGATTTTGACGCCGGATTTCCCTTCTACAAAAACTCGAAATTCCAAATCATCTACAATAGAAAGTTTCACTTCGAATAATAAAGTTTTAATATTATCCTCAGTACCTTTTTGACTTTCTAACAAACGATCCGAGCCTTGATTGTATACGACGTCAAACTCTGCATTCTGAAAATTTTTTCCGATGAATTGTAATTCGTATTTTCCGCCAGGCAATGTAAGAAATGGACCATAAACAAGCGGCCCTCGATGTCTTGTTGCAGAAATCGTTCCATCTTCTTCTATCTTACCGACTTTAGATAGGAATCCTCCATTAGCAGGATTCCATATCATTTCGATCCGCTCGCCAAGTGGTATTTTATCGGATGTCTCGATCTTGAAAACTTGTAGATCCAAATTTTTATGATATAAAAACTCAGGAAACTTATACACCGATTCTATAGGAAATTTTCCTTTTAAATCCAAATTTGTTACTTTAGAGAATTTTAAATTAGATTTGTAACCTGAAAAATCTCCGTTTTGTATAACATAAACCTTTTTACCCAATTTCAGAAGTTCAGGGACTTTATTTAAGAATTCCAGAGAATTTTGGATCAGGAAAATATTTCGCCCATACATATAACGCAGAGGACTTGCAATCGATCTTTTGGTAGTAAAGTATATACCTTCATCGGCTGGTAATGATCCGGAGAATCGTTCATAACCTTCCAGATAAGCCCCCATCATTGGTCGAAAAAAAATCAGGTTCGACCTCCAGATCGTATATGTGAGTCCGGATAAAAATCCTAAAACAAGGATCGAGGTCTTCCATTTTTGTTTTAAAACCGGAATCGATTGGATTCCCAAGAAAGAACCCAAAATTGCGAATGGGATCGAAATAATAACCCATCGCCTAGTAAGCCAAAAATGATCGGGATGAATTTTAGGGTCCAATAAATATAAAAACAGTAATAGGGAACCTACGAAAAATAGGAAAGAGGTTCGGATTCCCTTTTTTCGAAATAAGAAAAGATCAAATGAAAAAGGAAGGAAGATAAACAACCAAAATGGGACGTACCAAAAGAAAGCCAATAGAAAGTTTACTTCTTTATTGGCTGCTGTTTTCGTGTTACTCAATTCATTTACAAAATCCGATCGAATCAAATAAATAAATCCAATCAAACTAACAATAAAGATATAAGTAATAATACGCAGAGCTTTCTTTCTTTTTTTCAACCAGGCTCTGAGATCTTCCAAAGTAGTCGGCATTTTTTTTAGTGCGACTCCCTCGGCCAGAACGAAACTAATCGAAAAGAAGAAGCTAATAATCAATAGTTTCACATATGCCCAATGGGCCTCTACATACATTACAGAACGATAATACGAATATATTGCCGCGATGACGCTCACTAAAGAAAATGAAAGGAAAAAGAATAAGAAATTCTTAAAGTATTTAGGAGAAACTATAACTAAATAAACCGAATACAAGGCCAACGCCGGAAAATAAGTAAACCCGTCAATCCTAAGTAGACAACTCATCCCAAAAATCGCACCTATCGAAGACATTAGAAATGTATTCTTAGTTTTAAAGAATGTTTGCAATAAGTAGGCAGTAAATAGTATCAGAAACTGAGAAATCGGTTCCGATAAAGTCGAGCGAATATTCCATAATTGTGATACATTCAGAACATATAAAACTAGGGCAGCACTCGCTACTAATGGACTGGAAAGTCTTCTTACGATTAAATAAAAAAGAAAGATGGAAAGAAATCCGAAAACCGAATTGATCCCGAACAATCCGTACATTCCGAATAGATCGTAGCCGACCGCTAAATATGCGGGTAATAGATGAAAAAAAGCGGGAAATCTCCGATCAATACCTTCTCTTGGATCCAAGGAAATAGCTTGGTAATCCAGTAGAACGGAATTTCCGAAAATGTTGCGGATCAATCCGGAGTCAGGTACATCCAGATTAAAGCCGCCTGTCTTGGCGATCACATATCCAAAAATCGTATATTGACCTTGATCTCGTCCTCCATCTATATATTGAGTAGGAAAACCGGCATAAAGATAAAATGAAAACAACGAGAAAAGAACAAGAAACAGAAGTTCTTTTTTTCCTATCTCTAAAACGGAAAACTTTTCTCTTAGACCAAGCGATCTATATCGCAGAAAAGAGGCTAAACCTATACTTGCAAAAAATGTAATGGAATAAATTACTCTGTCAAACCGATAGATCCCGAAAGCAGTCAGTAGAAAGGCAGTTAGACCAATCCAAAGTAAGACTAAAGAGGTAGATACGATAGTTAGGCCGAGCTTTCCTAATTCCCTATATCTAGACAGAAATAAATAGTAAACTGCGACCGAGAATAAAAAGATTAGAAAAAAAAAGAATATCAAAAGTAAAAAAATTTCCTACTTTAAATATCTTCTCTTTTTACGATCCCGTAAAAGATAATATTGTCCAGCTCCTGGACTAGATCTCGGATAGAATACGGAGTCTGTGCTAAGAAATTCGGATCAAACATGGCTTCGGAGGCGGCTGAGTGAATAAGAAGTACGATATCAGGATTTACATCAGAACGAATTTCACCGTTCTTGATGCCGGTCTCGATCATCTTTCTCATTGTTCTATTTATATTTTTTTCTTTTAGAGACTGGATTTGTTTCCAAATATCAGGTGCTTGATCGCGGATCTCTCTTAAAAATTCGTTCATTCCGTGAGGAATTTCGGAAGAGAGACAACCTCTCATTGATTGGATCTTTTCTTTAATAGATTTGTCCGGATCTTGGAAGATCCCTTCTATTCTGCCGTGAATTCTGAGATGTTTATCAGTCATCACTTCTTTTAATAATTCATGTTTATTGGCGAAGTGTTTATAAAGTGTTTTGCGACTGATCCTAAGAGTTCGAGCGATCTCTTCCATTCGAGTTTTCGCAAAACCGTATCGCAAAAATAGCTCGAACGATTTTTCGAATATTCTCTCTCGGACTTCGTCCTTCTCTTGGGTTAGTTCTTGTTCCACGGCGCTGTGCACTTTATTATCCCCCTTTCGCTTAGGAAACGATTTTTCAATCTCAAGACGATTTTAACGTCTCTTTTCCTCTGCGTATTATGCCATAAAGAAAAATATTGTCCAGTTCGGATATGTTGTCCCGACGCTCGGTCGGGTTTTGTTCCCACTTATAAATCGCATCTGAACAGGCGATTAATGCCATGATGAACAAGTCGGGCCTCAAGTCCGCTCTGAATTCTCCTAATTTTTTCCCCTCTTCCAATAAGCTTTCAATTTCAGTATCTATTAATTGGACCCTTTTTGCCTTCACCAGTCTCCATATTTCTGGAATTTGATCCTGCAATTCCTTCCATAATGCAAAATGGCTGGGCTTACAAACGTCCAGTAGCTCCTTTCTCATCCTCACAAATCGTTTAGAGAAGTCCAGAGCCTGATTATTTCGAATTCTTTTAAGTCTATAGGAAGCCCTGGTTTGGCGATATTCTGCAGCAGCCTTTAAAACTTCTTCTTTGTTCGAATAATATTCGTATAAGGTCTTTTTTCCGATTTTGGACTCTTCTACCAAGTCCTCCATTCTAGTTTTCGCATAACCTTTCCTCTGAAAGACCCGAGATGCCCCGAGTAAAACTCGGAGCCTATTTTTTTTCTCGGCGAAGTCCATGATAATTATCGCGCATCCGGATCCGGAGAATTTCTACGGACCAAGTTATTCAACTTTTCTATATAAGAGAATGCTGCCGGAACCACCACTAACGTCAGTACGGTAGAAGAGATCAATCCACCTATGATCGCGACACCCATACTCGTCCTTTGTTTGGATGCTTCGTTCAATCCGATCGCGATAGGAGCCATACCTGCAATCAAAGCGAACGATGTCATTAGGATCGGACGAAGACGTTCTCTTCCCGCTTCTATGATCGCTTCTTTCATTTCCACACCTCTTTGTATGAGCTGGTTCGTGAAGTCCACGAGTAAGATCGAGTTTTTGGTAGCCACCCCGATGAGCATGATTAGCCCGATCATCGAGAATATATCCAATGACTTTTGGGTTAGGAATAAAGCGATGAACGCTCCACATAGCGCAAGAGGAAGAACCAACATGATCGCGATAGGTGTGATAAAACTTTCATACAAGGATGCAAGAACCATATAGATGAATAACACCCCAAGTCCCATAGCGATTCCAAGAGAAGTTCCCATCTCCTTAAAGTTCTCGGCCTGTCCTGTGTATCCGATACGAACTCCAGGAGGAAGAGGCAATTCTGTCTGTGTAAGTTTTGCTACTTCTTCCATTGCTCCACCCATACCTGGTCCATCCGGATTTACGTCCGCATAGATCTCCACGGATTGGTTTCTGTTCATACGGTTGATGGTAGCAAGACCTGTCGTTTCTTCCGCCTTAGCAACGTTTTGGATCGGGATCATCATGTTATTAAAGTTAGGCACAAAAGAATTATAGAAGTTATCCTTCAAATCCCTCTGACCTTCTTTCAATCGAACACGAATATCGTATTCCACTCCATTCTCACGATAAACCGCAGGAGTAGTTCCTTCTACCAAGGTTCTTAATTCTGTTCCGATCACGGTTCCAGGAATTCCAAGTAGAACTTCTCTTTGGCGATCCGGTACTACTCTGAATTCTGGAGCACCGGCTCTGTAACTTGTGTCCACATCCAGAAGAGCTTTAGATTCTCTTAATTTTTCGAAAAGTTTTCTGGAATATTCTTCCACTACTTTTCCGTTCTGTCCGCTAACAACCAAGGTGAATGGTCTTTGTCCTCCACCCACGTTATCCACATCTTTTACGATAGGATTTGCATAAGAGAATGATTCCAATTCTTTACGAAGAAGATCTTTGAACTGAGAAGTGTTCATATTTCTTTCTTTCGCTGGGATCATCTCCACGAACATAGTCGCAGTCCTGTTCGTATTGAACATAGCTACCAATTTTACTTCTTTATGAGATGAAATCTCTTTATATGCATCTTGAGCGATCTCCGCCATCTTATGTACGGATGTGCCAGGAGGCATGTCCAAGGTGACTTGGAATTTTCCTTGGTCTTGTGCAGGTAGGAAGGTTTTCGGAATGTATTTGGTCAGCATTAAACTGGCAACAAAGATCAAAACCGCACTACTTAATATGAACACAGGACGTTTTAATGTGAATTTCAAAACACTTGCATAAATATTTTCCAACCAAGTTTGGAATACGTTAAATCCGGATAAAACTGAATCCAGTCCCTTCTCTACCGGGGAAAGAATTCGTCCCAAAAGTCTGAATACGAACATTAGAAGTTCGAACACAGCTGAGAAAACTCTGGATACAATTCCTTTCGGAGCTTCCTGCGCTCTTATTTTAGAAAATGCAATTTCTTCCAAGGTTGTGGTTGCACCATTCTTCTTCTTTTTCTTTCCATCTGATGGAACGCTTAAAAATTCTTGTGAAGAATGTCCATGACCTGCTTGTGCATGCGCTCCCGAGATTTTTCCGCCGAAGTAAGCGGATAACATTGGAGCAATTGTAAGCGCGTCATAAAGAGAGATCAAAAGTGCAAAACAAACTGTTAGTCCGAATTCTCTTAAAAACTGTCCTACCACCCCACTCACGAATGCAATCGGCAAGAATACCGCGATCACAGTCATAGTAGTTGCGATTACCGCTAATGTTACTTCTTTTGTTCCTTCTGTAGAAGCTTCTCTCGCAGTTTTACCCATCTCTCTGTGTCGGAAAATATTTTCCCGGACCACGATCGCATCATCTATAAGAAGTCCCACTGCCAAGCTTAATGCAAGAAGTGTCATCACGTTTACGGTAAATCCCGCAACCGCCATCAAGATGAATGCGCCCAAAAGTGAGTTAGGCAATGCAAGCCCTGTAATGATCGTAGATCTAACACTTCCTAAGAATAATAGAACCACTACAATCGTAAGAGCGATACCTATGATGATCGTTTCTTTTACATCATAGATATTATCGTCGATCTGAATGGAGTTATCGTTTGCGATAGAAAGGACTGCACCACCTTCTCTTCTTGCAAGTTCCTTGTTCAGATCTTCAATTCGTTTTTTTACCTCTTGGGCAACCGCAACTGTGTTCGAACCAGATTGTTTGAATACCAATAAGAAAACCGCTTTCTTACCGTTGAAGTATGCGCGAGTACTTTCATCCTCTAAAGTATCTACCACTTCTCCCAATTGCCCGATTTTGACAGGAACTTCGTTCCCAAATAAGGAGATCGGAGTGTCTCTAATCTCTTGAGGAGATTTGAATTCGTTGATGGTTCTATAAACTAGCTCTGAATCCGCCTTACTCACTTTACCGGCAGGGATATTCGTACCGCCTGAAGCTAAACGATTGGAAACCACCGATGCCGGGATCATATGTTGTTTTAGTTTTTGGCGATCTAAAGCGACATGGATCTCTCTTTTACGTCCACCATAGATTGTGATATTTCCCACGTCTTTAGCAGTTAAAAGGTTTTGTTTGATCTCTTCGTTAGCGATATCATAGATCTGCGCTTCGCTCAAGTTTGCATTTAATGCAAGAATGATGATCGGTTGATCCGCGGGGTCTATCCTTCTGATGATAGGTTCTTTGATATCATTCGGCAATTTAGGCTTAACTGCAGATACCTTATCTCTTACCTGTTGTTCCGCGTATTTCACGTCGGTCTCTAAGGTAAATTCCAGGATGATAGTTCCGGATCCTTCGCTACAAGTAGAGCGGATCCTTTTCACTCCGGAGATAGTGGAAAGTTCATCTTCCACAGGTTTTGCGATCAGAGTTTCGATCTCATTAGGGGCCGCTCCAGGATAAGGCACAGTCACTGTGACTACCGGAATGGTTACGTTAGGAAAAAGGTCCACACCCAACTTGTTCAGGGAAAGATATCCCGAAACAAGAATGATTAGAACCGTACAGGTAATAAATATCGGTCGTTTGATCGATAGTTCCGCAAAATTCATTTTTGGTCTCCGGTGTTTTGGTTCAGAACTTCTTCGGCATCCATTCCGTATTTGCGAAATAGTGTTCCCTTAGAGAGCTCGTATTGTACTAGCGCCGAGTTATAATTCACTTTTGCCTGCATCAGTCCGTATCTAGCTTGAGCTACTAAGTCCAATGCGTTCTTAACATTTACGGATGTGGCTCTTCCGTATCTGTATCTGGGCAGAATGCCCGAGTAAAACTTCTCCGCTTGAGAGAGATTCTTCTTAGATTCTTCTAAGATCTCGTAAGTAGTGTTTATCTTTTGTAACCCTTGTCTTACGTCGGTTTTGACCTGCTCTTTTGTTTGTTCCAAAAGAAGATCCATCTTCCTACTTTGTGTTTGTGAATTCCTAAATTCCGCTCTTGCGGTATCGTTGCCTAGAGGATAATCCATTTTGATCTCAGCGGAATTCTGGGTAAATCTTCCGTTTCCGATCCCGTCGAAACTTTGAGGGAAATTACGATCATACTCTCTCGAATTATAAGTTCCACTCACATAAAGAGAAGGCAAAAGCCCGTTTTTAGCGATTTCCAAAGCGGCTCCCGCATTCTGTTTTTGTAATGCAAGACTTTTGAAATCGTATCTATGTTTAAAGGCTTCTTCCGTTTCTGCCTCTTCTGCACCGAGAGAAGGAAGGGAGTCATCCAAAACCAAGGCAAAATTCACTTTGGTTTCGGGATCTTTTCCAAGAGAAACAAGTAAGTCTCTTCGAACTCTATCCTTTTCCAATTTTGCTTGTCTGAGCTGGTTCTCTGCAGTTATTAAAAGTGCATTCCATTGCCCAGATTCGTAATCTTCTGCCACTCCCATACGGACCTTGGAAGAAGTAATATCTTTTACATTCTTCACACTTTTTACCAGAAGCTCTGCAGTTTTAAGATTTTCGTCCGCTAAGGATAAATTCCAAAAAGATAATAAAGACTGGACTACCGATCTGGAAAGAGTGTTCATCGCATCCAATCTTCGAACTGCGGAACTTCTCCTACTGATCTCCAAGGATCTTCTTTGTTGGTATCCGAAAATATTTTTCAATAACTCCTGCTTGAGAGTAAAACCAAGATTTGCAAAGTGAAGACTTGGCTGAGCGAATTGTTGTGCGATTGTTCCTTGTTGCTCCGGCCTTTTTCCCGCATCCGTTTCGTAACGGTTGTCTGAAACCGTTAAACTCGCTGTGGTCCCTGTATTAAAAACTTTTGATAAACCCGCGGAGAGCGTATTACTTGTGATCTCTCTACCTTGCAAGGTGTATTGAGGAAGAGGTAAGTTATTCGTCTTTTGAGTATTGGCGGTTAAGGTCCCGATAAAATTGTATTTACCGTTCTCTTTCTCCCAATCATACTCAGAGTTTTCTAAATCCAGTCGGCTCATCCTTGCCTGAACCGAGTTCTCTAAAGAGTAACGAATAAGAGAAGTAGTCGTCCAAACTCCTTCCTTCTCCAGATCGTCCCTTGTGTCTCCGGAAATAGAAAGAGCGCTTAAGAAAATGCCTAAGCCTAAAATGTTGCGAATGATTGATTGATTCTGTTTGTGTTTCATAACATCCAACGGGAAACATTTATAGTATATTTTGTTTCCGCCCATAGGAAACAAAATCTCTTTTTATTGTTTCCCACGTCAACAGAAAAATTTTCGAAATTAAAAGATTTTATTGATATTGAGTCTCATTATATAAGACTCTGGACATGAGCATACGTGGAGCTTCTTCCCTTCGTCACCCATTCCAAGACTTATGCAGAAAGCTGGAATCCGAGCAAAAGGATCTGGAAATTTCAGAAACCTATCCCTCAAGATCCGAAATTTGGAAACTTACCCCCCAAAATACTGAAAATGAATATATAGGCTCCGGACCAGAGGGAGAAGCTTCTTAAGCGGAAAATTTTCCTTCTTCTTATCCCCAAAAAATCCTTTCCAACTCTCTACATTCAGATACTAAACGTGGGTTTTCTCGTTTAGGATTTAAGCTTCTGCTATGAAATTCCGGGGCCTTTTCCGGATCTTCACCGTCCTATATTGATGAAAAGTCCTTAGTACGAAGATGAACGAGATCCCTGAAGACATTCGCATATTCATTAAGTTTTTTGAAAATTCGGACGGGACTTCTATATACGTGAACCATCTTCTTAGAGACGAAAATGGTAAAATCAGAGATATAAAATTACACTATCTCAATGAGCAGGGTGCGAAACTTCTTCAAATGGAGAAGACCCAGCTTATAGGTAAAAATTACACCGAGATCAGACCTGGAGAACTCGAAAGTAATCCTGACATCAGCGGATTTATGGAATCCGTCAGCAAAAAGGGTTCGGAATGGAGAGGTATACGTCAATCTGCAATCTCTAAAAAATTTTATGACTCCACTGTTATCTGTCCAAAAGATGATTGGGTCATTTCCATTGCAAAAGACTTAAACCAAGAGATTAAAGAGAAAGATATTTTTAGAGAGGCCGCATACAGAAATGAGGATGCGGTTTATTATCTAGAACCAATTTTCGATGAGAAAGGACATATTACAGACTTCTTATATAAAGATTTAAATCCCGCGGCAGAATCGGAAATAGGAATGCCGAAAGAGATCGCAATCGGCAAGAACTTATGCAAACTATTCCCACAAAATCTGGAATTGGGCACATTTGAACTATATAAGAACGTATATCTCACCCAGCATGCGGAGAAGAGGGAATACGAGATCAAAGATTCTCAAGGAAACCCAGGTTTTTATCTACTTCAAATCAGTAGAGTATATGAAGGGCTTCTTATTAGTAATAAGAATATTACGGAAATTCGAAATGTAGAGAATCAGCTAAGGATCCAAAAAGAACAATTAGAATTCACATATCTGGCATCCAATGACGGATACTGGGATTATAATGTGAAGACTGAACAACTTTTTCTTTCTGAAAGATGGAAAACGATGTTGGGCTTTACGGATCAAGAGATCTCATCCGATGATCCTCATGTTTGGAGAAAATTAGTACATCCTAAGGATTTAAGAATTGCACTTTCTGCATTCCAAAGACACCAGGAAGAAGGAACAGCAAGATTCGATAAGGTTTTAAGATTTAAAACAAAATCGGGAGAATATATGTTCATTCGTTCCCGAGCTTTGATCATTGAAGACGAAAATGGACAACCTGCACGTATTGTAGGAACTCATACGGACATATCCGCTGCAAAACAAACCGAAATAGCTTTGGAAAAAGCAAAAGAAAAAGCAGAACAAGCAGATAAGGCGAAATCCGAATTTTTAGGAATGATCTCTCATGAAATGAGAACCCCGTTGAACGGGATATTCGGAATGGCAAATCTCTTAGAGAACTCCGAATTAAACCTGGAACAAAAAGAATATCTGAAAGATCTTTCCGATTCGACCGAGATCCTATCCAGATTGATAGATGATCTATTACAAATAATCACTTTAGATTCTACAAAAATCGAAATCAAAGAAGAAGCATTCGAGATCAAAACATTTATCGACCTCATCCGTATATTAGTAGAACCTAAAGCTTTTGAGAAGAATATAGAATTCAAGATCATCGTTTCCGAAAAATTCCCAAAAGTGATCGTGGGAGATAGAACTAGGATTGAGCAGGTCTTGCTTAACTTGATCACAAACTCAATCAAATTTACGGACAAGGGTTCAGTCACACTTTCTTTGGATCTAAAAGGAAATGATTCTATTCTATTCAAAGTAAAAGATACAGGCATAGGAATTAAAGAAGAAGCAAGACAAAGGATCTTTGAAGCTTTTCACCAGGAGGATTTGGCGGACACTCGCAAGTATAAAGGAGTAGGACTTGGACTCTATATAGTTAAAAGACTAACTTCTAAAATGAAAGGTGATGTTCATTTGAATTCAGAACCGGGACTTGGTTCGGAATTTTCCATAATTCTTCCTTTAAAAACGGAAGCGGAAGCACCTTTTAATCCGGCTCAGATCCAATCAGAAACAGTTCCTACATTCTCTTCAAGTTCGGTTCTTATCGTAGATGATAACGAGATTAATGTGAAGATCCTAGCCAAACATTTGAGTAAAACAGGAATACAATCCGACTCTGCATTAAGCGGCAAAGAAGCATTAAAACTTTTAGATACGAATACGAAAAAATACGATCTGATACTATTGGATCTACAAATGCCTGAGATGGACGGATATCATACTGCGGATGCAATACATGCTTTAAATTCTTCTAATGCAAAAACTCCTATCGTTGCAGTCACAGCTAGTTCCTTTTCGGAAGCGTATGAAAAATGCACTCAACATGGAATAGAAGGTTTTATCGGCAAACCATTCCAACCAAAACAATTGTATAAAGTTCTTACCGATTTTCTCTAACGAATGCTTGTCTAACAAAACCTGATCCGGAAAAGTGTCGGCATGGAGACCCTTCGTCCCTTCAAACCTCCCTTTCATTTAAGACATCCTTTTGTTCAAACAGTCTTAGCTTCTTTAATGAGGCAGAATACTCCGGATCATCCTATGGACAAGGCGGCCTCCCCCGTTGTAATAAATGCAGGTAAAGGTGTTCGATTATTAGGTCATTATTCCAAATCCCCACAAAACAAAGCCCTGCTCGTGCTGATACACGGTTGGGAAGGAAGTATGGACTCCAATTATATCCAAAGAACTTCCAGACGATTTTATGATAAGGGAATCTCTATCTTCAGACTTAACTTAAGAGATCATGGGAACACTCACCATCTGAATCCTGAACCGTTTAACGGAAGTTTAATACGAGAAACCTACGAAGCCGTTCGCAAAGTTGCAAAAGAATTCGGACATAAACTTCCTGTATACCTGGGCGGGTTCTCTATGGGTGGAAATTTTACGATCAGAGTGGCAAGAGAACATTCTCGAAATAAACAAAGTATCCCGAATTTAAAACATTGTATCGCTGTCAGTCCTCCACTTCATCCGAAGTCTGCCACCGAAATGATGGATTCTAAACTGATTATAGGAAAATATTTCTTAGATAAATGGAGACAATCCCTATCTAAGAAGAATGTACATTTCCCCGATCTACATCCTTATCAGAATATCATGAAAGGAAAATCGGTTATGGAAATGACTGATAGGATAGTTGCATCTTCCTCAGAATTCAAAGACACTGATGATTATTTTAATTCTTATACATTGGGACCGAAGGATTTCGAAAAACTAAAAGTGGATCTGACTATAGTCACATCTGCAGACGATCCAATCATACGTCCCGACGAATTCAAAGAGATCCCTAAAAGTTCCAAGCTTAGAATATTCATTCAAAAGTACGGAGGCCATAACGGATTTTATGAAAACTTAAAAGGAGACTGTTGGTATTTCAGAGTCTTCGATAAAGTTATATTCGGATAAGAAGAAGTAGCTTGCTTTTCCCTCCTTTCTTCTAAACTCAAGTCGTAAGCATATTTCGTTTTTGAACATAAGTTCAAGAATAACCGAACGGCTTTCGTTATAGGAGAAATACTATGTCCAACGCATATGTAATAGATGCGGTTCGCACCCCAAGAGGGAAAGGTAAAAAAAGAGGAACTCTTGCCTCAGTTCACCCACAAGAACTTTCTGCTTCTACTCTATTAGCAATCCAAGAAAGAAACGGATTAAAACCAGAAGTTGTAGAAGAAGTTGTATTAGGTTGTGTCTCCCAAGTGGATGACCAAGCTGCATGTATCGCCCGTTATGCGGTCATGGCTGCACAATGGCCAAATTCAGTTCCGGGGTATACAGTAAACCGTTTCTGCGGATCCGGATTACAAGCAGTGAATAATATCGCAAACCATGTTCAGTCAGGAGCTATGGCAGTAGGTTTAGGCGGTGGAGTAGAATCCATGAGTCGTGTAAAAATGGGAGCAGATCTAGGCGACAGGGATTTTAATATAGGAAATCCTAATATACAAAAACATTATAATCTTGTTCCTCAAGGAATTTCCGCGGACCTTATCGCAACCAAATATAATATTAGTAGAGAAGAAGCGGACAAATTCGCAGAGTCTTCTCAATTGAAAGCTGACAAAGCGATCAAAGAAGGCGCATTCAAAAAATCAATTATTCCGGTAAAATTAGAAGATGGAACCGTAGTAGATACTGATGAAAACCCTCGTATCGAATCCGATTACGCATTTCTTTCCGGTTTAGGTGCAGTTTTCAAAACAGTTGGGGAAAGAGAATTAGATGCGATCGCGTTAAAATCCTATCCTGATGTGGGAAAAATAAACCATATCCACACACTTGGAAATTCTTCCGGGATCGTGGACGGTGCCGCTTCCGTTCTGATCGCCAACGACGAAGGGATTAAAAAATACGGATTAAAACCTAGAGCGAAAATACTCTCTACAGTAGCTACCGGAGAAGACCCAACCATCATGTTGACCGGGCCTGTTTCCGCTTCCAAAAAAGCGCTCCAAATGGCAGGACTAAAAGTAGAAGATATCGATCTTTGGGAGATAAATGAGGCATTCGCATCAGTGGTTCTTTACACTCAAAAAACCTTGGGAATTCCTCTGGAAAAGATCAACGTAAACGGAGGAGCAATCGCTTTAGGGCACCCGCTGGGAGCAACCGGAGCTATCCTTCTCGGAACCGCATTAGACGAATTAGAAAGAAGAAATAAACGTTACGCACTCATTACTCTCTGTATCGGCGGAGGAATGGGTATCGCAACCGTAATCGAAAGAATTTAATTTCTAATTTTTCGAATTTTAAGAACGCCGTTTTTCCCATGGAGAACGGCGTTTTTTATTTTTATACGCTCTCTCCAGTTTTCGATCCTAAACATATAATTCCCGTAAAGCGGATTTCGACTAATCCGAGTTAAAATCTTTTCTTATTTCGAACGAACCTCAGAAATAAATTTCTCAAATGAGGTAACACGTTTTGTCTAGTCGTAAATTATAATATACTCCGAAAGTGTTATAATGTTGAAGAAATAATTTGTAATATCCGATACTCATAATTCAGAAAAATTTTTTTTCACTTCCATCATCTTAGTATACAAAAGTCATAAAATTAAATATTTCAATTTTCCGTGTTATTCTAGAGTTATGGCTCATTAAAAATATATTACATAGATATTTTCCGAATATTCGGGAATGCTTTTGGATGGAGCGCGTCTATGACGAACGCTGGAATAGAAAAAAAGGATGTTCGGCAATCAGAAGGCCGGACTAAAAAAAATATTTTGTTAGTCGGGACCGACCCTGAAAGAACGGAACTGATTACCAAAATTTGCGAAGATGTTGGTCTTACGGTTTTTTATTTTCCTATATTGGAAGATCTGAAAATCGATAGGGACTTCGGGATCGTTTATTCCGAATTAGATATCTCTCAATTCGAAACATTGGCACGAAAGTTTTCCGCAGCCAAAAGGTCCCCTTCTTTCATCTTGGGTCTGGATAACCCGGATACTAAAACTATAGTCAAGGCAGTACGTTTAGGAGCCTTAGACTGTATCAACATTAAGGATACTTCTCCCAAAGAGATCAAGGAGACTCTCAGGCATATTAAAGAAAACTGGGAATTGGATCTTCTACAGGATAATCTAGAAACGGAAAGATTTAATAAGATCCAGGGAGACTTGGATTGGAATTCATTTCGTAAGGATCTGATCCGAAAAGATTTACAGACAAAAAGTGCCTATCTAATCTCGAATATTAGAACTTCTTTAAGTCAGGGTTCCGGTTTCGGGGCGTTGGTATCTGCGATCGGGCTTATACGCAAAAAAGCCAAGCAGAATGGTACTCATTATGAGGTTCCGGCTACTTTGATCGATCTGCTATTATCCAATGCGGAAACCGCAAATAGGATCATAGAAATTTTTAACGAAATGGATTATTTCATCCATAACGCCCAAATTAAGGAAGAATATTCCATTTCTCAGATACACAATCTATTTAGGAAGGAAATACAGAACGTATACGAACTTGCAAGATTCAAAAAACTTCATATTAAGATCTGCGAAGATAAGTATGTAAGTTCCAGAGCAATCGTAGGTATCCATGAAGAAAGTTTCAAAAAAGCAGTCGAAGAACTGCTTCTGAATGCGATCAAATTTTCGGAACCTGAAACAACGATCTACGTATTATTCACTCTGAAAAAAAGAAAACTTTTGATCTCTGTTTTAAATTCTCCAAAGACAGAGGGCGGAAGTCAAAAAGGTATCCCGAATGAAGAATCGGAGTTTGTATTCCAACCATTTGCAAGGCTGACCAAATACGTACACGAGGATATTCCTACCTTGGATTATGGATTAGGTTTGCCTTTGGTGGAAAAAATAGTCTCGAACCATGAAGGAAAAATTTCCACATTCAATGTAACAAGTTTTTTGGATGAGGAAGAAGAAACGATGGTCCTAATGGAAATGGATCTACCTATTTCTCAAAAATTTTAGAAGAATGATCTTCTATTCTATGACTGGAAAGCGCATCGTAAGACAGATCCCTTCTTTTCTGGCATCGTCCAGATTTAGGTTCATTGTCTGCAGATGCACTTTTCCATTTTGTAGTTCTACTAACTTTTTAACGACAGGGAGTCCAAGGCCCATTCCAAATTGTTCCTGGTCGAAACGTTCGTCCATAAATTTGACCCCTCTATAAAAAGGTTCAAATACAAGATCCTCATGAAAATCCTGTATATAACCTGAAAATGGAGGATCATTGATCACCTTAAATTGTAGTTCATCTCCGATCCTAAGCACTAGGATTAGAACACTGGATTTGTCGGGAGAATATTTTAATGCATTGATCAAAACTTCTTTAGCGATAGTAAATATCCAAGGTTTCTTAAATCTCAAACGATTAGAAAGAATATGCAAATTATCTGATACTAGGATCTTTTGATCCTTAAGAAGCACAGAAGGCCTGATATCGTCTATCACCTCCCTCAATATGTCCACAAATTCCGCTACTGTTCCTATTTCCTCAGGAGTTTCGCTCTCTTCGAAAAGTGCCTGTGCAGAAGATAAAAATTTAGTAAATCTGGAAGCGCTTGCTACCCCGTCTTGTAAAAGATCGAAAAGATTAGAACGAATTTCCACGAATTCTGCGCCTTCTTTCTTCTTTGCTTTGGAAAGTATCATAGAAAGAACGCTCATCAAACTTCCTACTCCAGTTCCTTGCATCAAAGTGATATTAATCTGTTTGATAGCGGAATCCATCCATGCAGTGGAAGAATATCTATCCTTGAGAGATTGTTTCCAATCGAAAATTTCCAAGGCTTTTCGATAAATCTCGATCTCAGCCTTCTTCACACTTTCTCCGGTAGGATGAATGGAAATATTCTTAAAATCGGAAGGAAGTTTAGTTTCCATAGGAAGAAATAGAGTTAGTAATTTTCCATCCGTCGTTTTGGAAGTAACGGTATGATAGGCTAGGTAGATCTCGTCCGTGTTTTTCAGACGTTTTATCATTTCATAATGTTTGAGACTTGGATCTTTTTCCCATAAAGAAGCCTCATGCTCTCTGTCTACGGGGTGGATCCAATCATGGTAATCAAAAGTTGCATCCAACTCTTTGCCGATCAACTCGGCAAACTTGTCATTGGATTCTAAAATTTTGCCGTTTTCTTCGGTGAGAATAGCAGGTGATAGTAAATTGCGTACGAGGGAATCCAATCGTTTCTCCTGGGCGGCGCCGATACTTATTTCCAAACGTTCTAAGTTTTCGTTCGAAATTAAAAGAAAGTGGTCGGCGTTTTTTTCCGCATATTCTCCCGTATTTTGTCCAAATAAGCCGCTTCGTTTTTCTCGATCATATTTTTCTCTAGATCGATCTGTACACGTTTTACAAACACTTCGAAAGTATGAGTGAAAAAACGTAGATTTCTATAATATTGGCCTCCGGTTTCTTCTCCGGAAACAGAAATTTCTTCCGATCTTAAAAATTCTTTCACGAACTCTACGTTTTTTTCGCCAATCGGAACACCTTTAGAGCCTAGTCTTAAGACCTTTCCTCCGCCGATGATCTTCGCTTGCAAACGACTTCTGGGAATTCCTTTCTTCACGAATTCATTGATCAATAATTCCATAGCGTTGATCCCGAACCTTGCAGAATCATCTACGCCCGATTTTCCTGGGAGAAGTATATGGTTCATCCCGCCGAATCTATTGAACGGATCGAATAAGCATACTGATACGCAGGATCCTAAGAGAGTCTTCATCGCGACAGGAGTTTGGGAAAATAAACATTCTCCTACGTTAACAAACACCGACGGGATCTCCTTCTCTTCTTCAATGACTCTATTTGATTCCAAACAATCCGCCCGCGCTATAGTATACTCTAATACGACTTTAAAAAACAACCTAATGTAACAACAGTTCGTTAAGAAGGAAGTGAAATTATATTTTTCCGAAAATTCCAAAAGAAATTTCGTAAAACCTATTTACGTTTTCTTGAAATACTAGATATGATGTTGCCCTACTTGAACGAGCGATTAGCAAAAAGTATGGCAAAGGATAAAGAGTAATCCTTTAGCTCTAGTTTTTGAAAATGAATTTAGAAATTATTTCATATCACATTAGAGCTCGTTTCGTTTTTTATATATTAAGTTCGTCTTATGAAAAATTTAAAAGTTAGGAATCAAAAAAGAATAGAAATAATTTAGGATTATTTTTTTATCCATCGAACATCTTACCGGTCTAGTTCTTACAAAAGATAAAACCGCAAAAGATCGGTTTAAAAAAAGGGATTCGGATCTTTCAACTATAGATAAAAGAAAGATCTCAAAACTTCACAAATAATCCGACATAATTTAAGGCTCTAAGAATCGTTTGAAATAAATTATTTTAGTATGTCTGCCCGCGATCTTTGTGCTAAAATCGACGGGCTATGTTGAATTCGAGACAGAAAAAACAAATTCTATTCGAGTATAGGGACTATTCGGAAAAGAATATCGAGGATAAATATGGCAGAAAACGAAATAGATCTTCTATTGGAAGAAGATGAAGCGGATGATGAAGATACACTAGAGAATAAATTTTTAGTCTTTTCACTGGCCGACAGAGAATATGGATTAGAGATCAAATATATCATCGAGATTATCGGGATGCAACCTATCACGGAAGTCCCGGATATGCCCGCCTTTATCAAAGGAGTGACCAATCTCCGGGGAAAAGTAGTTCCACTAATTGATGTTAGGTTAAGATTCCACATGGAATCCATTCCTTATACCGAAAAAACCTGCGTAATCATCTTAAACATAGAAGGAGAAAGCCTTGGACTCATCGTGGATACTGTCCGCGAAGTGGTAAGTATTCCTTCTGAAAACACCGAACCCGCCCCGAAGATGGGAGACGGAGAAGCAAACCGTTTTATCGCCTCCTTTGGAAAAGTGGAAGATTCCGTCAAAATCCTACTCGATGTTCGTAAACTTCTGAGAGACGACGAGTTGGAAGTCCTACATGACAAACTTCCCGAAGCTGGAACTCCAGCTTAAACAACCAAACAAAAGAATTTTATAATAAAGCAAGGATAGAAGAATGAGCGTCAAAGCCAAATTAACCATAGGATTCTCAACCGTAGTCGTTCTGTTGATCTTCGTAGCAGGATTTGCTATATATCGTTTAAATACTTTTAATGCAGTAGTTACTAAAGCAGTCAATGTCTCCGCCAAAAAATCGACCATGCTTTTAGCAATGAGGACAGCAATACTCAAAGTCACCCGAGCGGAGAAAAACACCATCCTTTCCACCGAAGAAGAAGATATGAAAAAGTATATCGGTGAAACGGAAACGAATTTATCACTTTTACCTCAATTGGAAACAGATGTTTATCCACTTCTCCAAGAAGCGGGTAAAAGGAATATGGACGAATTAAAAATAGTAGAGAAAGATTATAGAGCTACTCTGAAAAAAGTTTTAGATCTCGCATACATCAACAAAAACGTAGAAGCAAGAGAGATCTCTCAAAAACAATTAAGAGCACATTTAGACAAGATGGAAGGTTACTTAAACCAAATGATCGATCGTGCCCAAAAGGAATTGGATGACGCAAATAAGAGCACTGACGAATTATACGCGGAAACCACCTTCTTGATGATCCTCATCCCGATCATTTCTTCTTTGATCGCCATCGCTTCCGCGGTCTGGATCACAATTTCGGTCAATAAGGCACTGAATACTGCGTTAGAAGTAGTAGGTTCAGTTTCTTCTGCGGCAGCTCAGGTTTCGGCAACCGCATTTTCTTTGAGCCAATCTTCCAATGAACAAGCGGCCAGTTTAGAAGAAACTACGGCAGCAGTGGAAGAAATGTCTTCTACGATAGAACAAAATTCTCATAATGCAAAAGAGACAAACTCTATGGCAGAATCTTCTGCGAGAGATGCAAGCAAGGGTAGAAAATCAGTATTAGAAACTTTAAATGCAATGAAGAAGATCTCGGGCAAAGTTAATATTATAGAAGAGATCGCTTACCAAACTAACCTACTAGCATTAAACGCTGCAATTGAAGCAGCAAGAGCAGGTAAACACGGAAAAGGATTCGCGGTCGTTGCTGACGAAGTAAGAAAACTTGCGGAAAGAAGTCAGATCGCAGCCCAAGAGATCAATGGACTTTCTAAAGATTCGGTAGAACGTGCTGAAGATGCAGGAAAACTGATAGAAGAGATCGTTCCGAGTATAGAGAATACTGCAAAGTTAATCCAGGAAATTTCAGTTTCTTCGGACGAACAAGCAAGAGGTATCACTCAAATCAATACCGCAATGGTTCAATTGGATCAGGCTACTCAGGAAAATGCCGCTGCGTCGGAAGAGTTAGCTTCCACTGCGAAAGAATTGAACGAACAAGCGGAAACTCTTTTGGAAGTAATGGGAACTCTGATCAAAATCAGAGAAGAAGTATTAACCGCTTCCAAAGGAAAATCAAAAAAGCAGGATAGAGGTACTTCTCCTGCAACTCAACAGATCAAGTCTCATTTTCACGCTCCTCATTTCGATCTAAAACATGCGGCTTCTCAATTCGGAAATGCAAAGAAGGATACGAAAAAGGCATCCAATGGAAAAAATTTCCTTCCGCTGATAGAAGAAGAATCTGAGGCAACTAGCCAATCTGAAAATTCTTCCGGATCAGAAGAAAACTCCGGCGAAATCAAAGTATAAATATGGATCGAGAACATCTTCTTTCGGAATTCGTTTCGGAAGCCCGAGACCTGATCGACTCCGCGGAAACTTCTCTTCTAACATTAGAAGAGGAGATCGAAACCGTAGGCCAAGGGAATCCGGAAACTTTAAACAAAGCCTTCCGTTTTTTCCATACTCTTAAGGGTTCTTCCGGTTTATTAAAACTGGAAACGGTGGTTAAGATCACTCATCTAGGCGAAACACTTCTAGATATATTAAGAAATCAAGATAAAGTTACCGAGTTCGATTTCAGCGACGATCTGATGGAAACTTTGGATCTTCTCCGCAGGATATTTGATCGAGTAGAAGAAGAAAGAACTGATTCCGGTTTCGAACAAGAAACCGAGGTCATCCGCAATAAACTTAAAGAACAATTGGATCGAATTTCCAAAAGTTCCGAAAAAGAAAAAACGGCTCCAGAAAATAAATTCGGATTTTTTGAAGAAGTGGCTCCCCCTGCTCCGAAAGGATTCGGATTTTTCGAAGAAGAGACCAAACCCGCAATCGTGGAAAAAATTCCGGCTCCTTCTTCTGAAGTTAACCCAGTTATCCAAGAAGTCCAAACCGTGGAGAAAAAGAAGGATATTCGTATCACTACGGATAAACTGGACCAACTCATGGACTTCATGGGAGAACTAGTAATAGCAGAGTCTAACGTGATCCATCATCCTGAATTAGAAGGACTAAGGTTAGAAGGTTTCCGTTCTGCAGCAAGACATCTGCACAAGATCGTAAGAGATCTGCAAGAAGTTACATTATCTATGAGAATGGTACCTTTATCTTCTACCTTCCAAAAAATGAATCGGTTGGTAAGGGACTTACAAAAACGTTCTCAAAAAAAATTGGATTTCAAGATTGGTGGAGAAGACACGGAAGTAGATAAGTCCGTAGTAGAGATCATCCAAGATCCGATCATCCATTTATTAAGAAATTCTATCGATCACGGTTTAGAAGTTTCGGAAGAAAGAGCAGAATTAGGTAAAAAAGAAAAAGGGATCATCCGTTTACAAGCAAGGCAATCCGCAAACGAAGTTTGGATCCTAGTAGCGGATGACGGACGAGGGCTCGATCGGGAAAAGATCATCAATAAAGCCAGAGAAAAAGGTATCCTAAAAGGAAATCCAGATGAAATGAGTGATAAGGAAGTTTTCCAACTCATATTCACTCCCGGATTTTCTACCGCAGAAAAACTCACCGATATTTCCGGCAGAGGTGTCGGAATGGATATCGTTCTCCAAAATATTAAAAAACTAAACGGTAAAGTAGAGGTACGCTCCAAAAAAGGAGAAGGTACCACTTTCATTTTAAGGATCCCACTTACTTTAGGGATTATTGAAGGAACTGTTTTTGAAGTTGGCGGAACTTATCTAACTCTTCCTACGATAGAAATTAGTGAATTGGTGAGTCTAAAAGACCAGAAATTGATCCATCCTTATAAAGACCAAGAGGTCTTGGACTTGAGAGGGATCTATATACCTGTGATACGGATCAATGATCTACTTGGTCTCAGGGAAAAGTTAGAATATAAAAGTAAAAATCCTGTCTTAATCATTCTGGAAAATGAGGACAGATATTTAGGGATACTCGTGGACGAAGTATTAGGAAATCAGAATATTGTGATCAAACCTCTTTCTTCCTCCATCCAAAAGGCACAAGGTGTAAACGGATTTACGATCTTAGGAAATGGAAGAGTAAGTTTGATCCTGGATACTAAATTCCTATTCGAAAAATTCCACGGCAATACTGCATCTACATCCACCGGCGAAAACTCAAATCTGAGTTTGGAAAAATTGGCTTAAATCAGAATGATCAGAGTGTATATCATAGACGATAACCGGATTGTCCGTGAGATAATTGCTTCCCAGTTACAAGATGATCCTAGATTTACGGTGGTCGGTTCTTCTACTGCAACCGAGGCGATGAAAGAAGTTCTAAAAGCAAAACCGGACGTGATCACTTTAGATGTAGAGATGCCCGATATCAGTGGGATAGAATTTCTACAATGGCTTATGCCTAAATTCCCTATTCCGGTTATCATGCTTAGCTCCTTCACAGAAGCGGGAGCAAAGGTAACATTAGATTCTTTGCAAGCGGGAGCCTTGGACTTCGTTCAAAAAGCGGACGGGAGCGAAGAAGATTTCCTGAGAATGATGCTGGAACTTAAGAATAAGATCCGAGCCTGCGCCAAAACAAATGTTTCCGATGTCCTGAATCGGAAACAAAAGACTTCTCAAACAAAAACTAGGGACTCCTCCGCGGTTTCTAAGATCAAATTGATCGCTATCGGAGCTTCTACAGGCGGAACACAAGCAATAGAATATTTACTTCGAAATCTTCCGGGAGAACTTCCTCCTATTTTGATCGTACAACATATGCCTGAATATTTTACGGGAATGTTCGCAGAAAGATTGGATTCCGTTTCTCCTCTAAGGATCCAAGAAGCCGAAGAAGGTCAGAGTATCACAAAAGGAAACGTGTATGTAGCCAGGGGAGATCATCATATGGAAATAGGAGATCCTCCATATTATAATATTCGAATACATAAAAAGGAGAAGGTCACAGGCCATAGACCTTCCGTAGACGTATTATTCCATTCAATTTCAAGATCCCCATTGGCTTCATTTTGTGCTGCGTTCCTTCTCACCGGAATGGGAAAGGATGGAGCAAAAGGGCTCAAAGCACTTTCTGAAAAAGGCGCGATGACATTCGGGCAAGACGAATCCACATCCGTAGTATACGGAATGCCTAGAGAAGCATTCGAGATGGGTGCGGTAAAAGAACAGATCTCTTTAGATAATATCCCTGAAAAAATTTCAGAGTTATGTTTCGGAACAGCAAACAGTTATAATTAATCAAAGGTAAGGAAAAAATGACTAAGATACTCTGCGTAGACGACGCTCCCACGGTTTTAAAACTTTTAGATTTCACTCTTACGGAAGAAGGTTATTCCGTATGTAAGGCCGCGGGTCCCGATGAAGCCCTGACTAAAATAGAATCGGATGGCCCATTTGATATAGGGATATTCGACGTGAATATGCCAGGTAGAACGGGAATAGAACTTACTAAGGAAGTTTTAAGAACAGAAAAAGGGAAAAGTATGAAAATTCTGATTCTAACCACTGAGTCCAGTGATGCTATGAAATCACAAGGAAAAGATGCGGGCGCAAAGGGTTGGATGATCAAACCCTTCAACGACGAGGATCTTTTAGCCGCGGTAAAACACCTGATCGGTTCTTAAATTTTCCAATACAGTCTTTTTTTATCTAAAAAGAAAAGGATCAAAAACCATAAAGTCAGCACAGTTATAGAATACAAAAAGGAACTCAACTCCGGGGAATCTATCCAGCTTTTATAATATTCTAGATAGATCAGATTTTTCAAAGGGATTTTTTTCCCTTCCGGAGAAGAGACCATAATTATATTCAAACTTCTGGCAAAAATCCCCGAACCGAAAAACACGAGTAAAGCATTCTTTCCGAAAGGAAGAAGAAAACTTTGCAAAGCCTGCAGCCCAAATCCATTAAACTTTTCTAAAATTAAAAATAAAGAAATAACGAGCAAGGCCCAGCCCGCAGTCCATAAAGAATACGTTCCGGTCCATAAACTTTTATTGATCGGATAATAAATTCCCCAAACTCCGCCCACAAACAATACAACAAGAGCACCTAACGCGATTTTACCTGAAATAGAAAGAAGAGACTCTTTCTTGTCTAAAGAAACTTTTATAAATTCTCCCGCAAAAATCCCGCAGAACACCGAGCCTATCGATGTGAAAGAAGTTAAAAGTCCTTCCGGATCCCAGACCTTACCGAATTTCCATAAATGTGCTTGGCCGAAAATTTCCCTATCTATCCAGGCTCCCCAGTCTTTTCCTTCTTTCATGCTTGGTTCTAAAGTTCCAGGAGGAGGAACAAATTCCTGTAAATACCAATAAGAGATCAGTAATGTTAAAAATAAAAAGATCCTGAATTTCAGATTTTTCTCACGATACACGATCGCTCCGAAAAAGTATACGAATCCTATTCTCTGCAAAACTCCGGGAAATCTAAGATTGGAAAAACTCCATTCTCCGAAAAAATTCAAAAACAATCCCAGAAAGATCAGGATAGATGCGCGTTTTAGTATTTTAGGAAATTCTTGTATTCCATTGGATACCGAGAAAGGAATAGAAGCGCCAACCACAAAAAGAAAAAAAGGGAACACCAAGTCGGTCGGAGTACATCCGTCCCATTTTGCGTGTTTGAGAGGCCAATACATATTGGACCAGGTACCCGGATTATTTACCAGGATCATCCCTGCAACAGTCAGACCTCTTAAAAGATCTATGGATAAGATGCGGATCGGATTCTCAGATTTCAAGTTATGAATACTACCAAAGAGACCTATGGAATTCAGTGAAACCCCAAACATCTTTGATCTGGACTTCCTTTCCTTTTTCCGGTCTAAAACTTCCTGAAAATTTTCCTACAAATTGTCTGAAATATAATTTAGTCCAGATCAGATTCACTTTTTCTCTTCTTTCTCCCTTTGGTTCGAATTCCAAACGGATACGTCCATCTTCGTCCCAAAGTCTCCATGGTTTGTACGGATCTTTATGAGAAAAATCGAATATACATCTACTGACTCGTTGCCTTTCGGAATCGATCCAGTAAGCATTCTCCGGAAAAAAACTTTCGTTTACCAAAGCGGCAAAATTAGCGCCTATCTTGGTCCTATCCGGCAGCACGGAAGAGAACGCTGCCCAATACCAATTTGTCTCTCTTCTTAAATAACCACCAGACCAATCATAGACCATGGTAGTCCTGGAAGGATCTCGGACCAGTTCCTTCTTCTCATATTTTACACTGATACGATCAGGTATCAGAGGAGAACATTTTTCAGTGAATGTCCAACGACTTGGCTCGGAAGGATTTAGAACTCTAAGAGGATTATGAGTGATCAGAGAATACGGGAATTCTCCAGAGATCTCCAATTTATTTCCAAAGTTTGCATCTAGTAGAAGTTTTCCTTCCGAATGGGACTTGCGGATATTCAGAAAGGACTTTCCCTTTTTGAAAGAGATCTCGTATTCATCCGGATTAGCGGGGAATTTTAAGGCAAGACCTAAGTCGGGTCCTTTTACATCGAATTCATAGACCTTACCCTGATCGAATTTATACAGATACGCAAACACGTTATACGCATATCCAAGACTCACTGCCGCTATCCCGACCAAGCAGTCTTCCATCATGATCCCTAGATAATTGAAAGAATGGAAAGCGAACTTCTTTTTGAGCCCTTTGATCTCTTTTCCGAAAAAATCCAGAAGAGTAAAATCATGATGATTGAATTCGATCGGACCATCCCAAACTCCATAGTGTACTTGATTTTCGGGTCCGATAATTTTTTGCATAGATTTCGCTCGATTTTCGAACGCTTAGTTGAAAAATCAATGGGATTTCTACCTCATCAATCAAATCTGCTTTACAATTAACTTTTTCATACCAAGATCGACCTAACAATCGTTCGGGAATATCGGCATAACCATTCATGGGAGAAATCCAGAGCAAGCCAGCAGGAAGCAGAGAAATTCTCGAAGCTTCTGACTTAAAAACTCTGAAAGATAAAAAAACTTCCCGAGAGATCTCAGTTCTTCTCTATCGAGTTTTATTTCGAAGCGATGAGGTCCGGGGAGGCTCGGTTAAAGTAGTCAAAGAGACTTTTATCCGTACCCATTCCAATCACCCGGAACAATTCCCTATCCTAGACAGAGCCAAATTCGTTCGGGATATGATCTCGGTATTCAAGACTTCTACCGTACTCAATCCTGAAAAGTTAGAGTCATTCTTTGCCAGTGTGCATGCTGCATTTCAAAGCGAGATCAGATATTTATTAGGTAAGTCCACTCAGTTCACTTTCGATATCATGTTCCAAGTGATAGAATCTATCCTTCAAGAGATGAGTCACCCGGAAGACCAAAGAACTGTGGATGTAAAAGATAGGGAACTGATCTTAAAACATTTTAGAGCATATAACGATCTTTCTAAATTTTTCAATAAGATGGGAACTTCTAAGGCAGTGATCGATAAGAAGGACGAGATCATCACTGAGATCTCTATCAATCATAAGGAAATCACGATTGTTTCTATCGAGAATATGTTCAGAAATATTTTGGCCCAGATACTTCTTTCCCGTAAGTACAATTGTGGGACTCTGATCGATAAATGGTCTACTGAATACGGCTTTGGTCCGGAACAAGCCCAGTCTATGAGAAATTATATCCAAGAGACTGCGCCTCTGACGGATTTTAGGACACAATACGCTAACGCATTACGCGCTATTGGAACTGAGAATGATATGGACTTAATGTTCCTTAGAACTCTATCCAACTATTATTCTTCTTGGGTAACTCAGGTATCCGAACAGATCCCTGCTTAAGAGAAGAAGTGCCGCAGTATTAAAACCGCAGCATCCTTTAAAATTATCCGATTCTTTTTAAAGAATATCCTAGGCAATAAGAAGCTGCCGCTAATCCATAATGGAATATATCCACTCTAGGAAATCCTGCGATTGTTCCTACAGTTCCGATCACAAGCCCGGATAGAATGAAGAGCAAAGCCCCCGCGATCCCATACAATGCTGCTGTCTTATGAGAACCTTTGTATTTTTGGATACATACTACCAAAACTGCGATCAATGCAATCGCTCCGATCAAGGTAGTGTATAAACCTAGAGGATAAAGATAACTTAATATAGCTAAAACCAATAAGATTAAGCTTAGAAGGTTCCAAGTTTTACCGTTTATCTTTCCGAAACCTGCATTAAAAAATGCGATCCCGATCCAAGGAACTCCAACCACTCCTGCAATATGCACGATAGGTCTATAAATTGGGCTGATCCAATCTCCGCCCAAAAAGAAAACCACACCAAGAAGAGCGCCTAATCCAATCAGAAAAAGACCATAGGCTCCTCCTTTTTTAGAAACATTTCCTTTAGCGGAAGACTGGACGGAAAGACCGCCCCATATGGCGAAGATCGCCAATATTAAATCCGAAATAGCAGTACTAATTTGCATGACGAACAAAGAATCCGATCCGAATCAAAATGCAAGAAGGATTCGTTTTAAAATTGATTTTCCTTGAGTCTTCTTTATTCTCAGGACTTTTTATTATGAGTTTAGAATCTTGGATCTCTGGAACAGATAGTATTCTTAAGGAAACTAAAAATCCTTATTCAGGCGGATGTATATTCGTTATTGGGATTTTGGCTTTTTGTGTATTTGGAAGTATTGCTTCTTTATTTTTCGGAGTATTATTCTTAACGGGAGAAGATAAACTTTTCCCAGGTTTCGGATTCTTTTTCTGCATTTCGCTCGTTACTATTTTTATCATTACGATGAGAAGTTACAGAAAAGCATCTCATATAGTTAAAACGATAGAGATCCGAACAAACACTTCTCTCCTTTCCCTGAGAGAGACAGGCAAGTCGGATGTAGAACTTCCACTTTCAGAATTTATATCCTATATGGTCTTATTCAGAGCCGAAAGATCCTCATCTACCGGAACTAGTATCAACACGAATAGCACTTGGAAATACTGGGACTTATACTTGGTATATAGAGATGGAAGTTGTATTTTATTAGAAACTTTTAGAGATGGGAATTCCCTTAAACAAGGTTTAGAATTTTTTAAAACAAAACTTCCTTTGCCTGTTTTAGACAGATCGGATCTAAGACTCACCAGTCCAGAATCAAAAGATATCCCTCATAAACAAGATCCTAAAAAGATAGAACCTTCTAGTTGGGTCAGAACTGAATCGAAAGACCAAGGAACCAAAATAGAAATTATAGAACCCAAATCTATAGGGAGAACATTTATCACACTGCTCGTTCCTGCCCTGTTCTATGGAGCATGGTTTACGGTCGTAAATTCTTTCTTAGAGAATTTTGAAAATATGATCTTTTTAATCTTCCTGATCCCATTCTCTATTTTCTTTCTGGGAATTACCACAGTGATGACTGTTTTTATTTTATTCAGAAAGACAGAGGTAGTCGCAAATTCACTCGAATTAAAACTTCGTTATTCCACCAGGATACCTATTTTAAACAGTTTATTATATAAGGAAAGAAGTATCCCCCTTTCTTCTATCCGAAATGTGCGCACGATACGAATGGAACAGGACAATCAAATACTCTGTGTCGCATTAAAGTCTTCTAATGGATTCAAACAAAGAACATTCTTGGATTTTCTGTATAATGTCCAAGGAGTGAATCTTTCCGCTAAACAACTCCCAGGAGATGTCGAACTTCTAGGAATTATAACCCTGGGCTCTTGGCTTCCCAAAGGTCCGGGATATAGTGATCTAGTATACGCGGAGAATGTATTAGAATCCGTTTTGGGCCTTAGAGAAGAGTCCCTAACATTCTCCGATTTGGCTCCTTCTACTAAAAAATAAAACCCTTTGTTTTGAATGTAGAATGGATCGGAATTAAAAACGAAGGAGTCTAAGGACAAGTATGCAAAATTTAACCTTAAATCAATCCATCCGACTCAATAACGGAGTAGAAATGCCGGTATTCGGTCTAGGGGTTTGGAAAACAAGATCCGGAAAAGAATGTATAGATTCAGTTTTGAATGCGTTAGAATTCGGATACAGACATATAGACACTGCTAAAATTTACGGAAACGAATCGGATGTGGGGGAAGCCATTAAAAAAAGCGGGATCCCAAGAAAGGAATTATTTATCACCACAAAACTTTGGAATAGTGACCAAAGAAATCCACGCAAGTATTTAGAAGAGTCCTTACAAGCCCTAGAACTGGACAAAATAGATTTGTATCTCATCCACTTTCCCGTAGCAGGAACCAGAAAACAAGCATGGAAAGAATTGGAAAAGGCCTATAAAGAAGGTTTGGTCCGAGCGATAGGAGTAAGCAATTATACAATCCCTCACTTACAGGAATTATTCGAGTACGCAGAGATTACCCCTACAGTAAACCAAGTGGAATACCATCCATTCTTAAACCAAAACGAACTTCTAAACACTTGCAAAAAGAATAATATAGTTTTGGAAGCATATAGCCCCCTCGCCCATGGCCAAAAAATTTCGGACCCAAAACTTGCAACTTTTGCTGCAAAATATGGAAAAACTCCTGCTCAAATTCTTATTCGTTGGGCAATCGACAAAGGATTGGTTGTGATCCCAAAATCAGTTAAAAAAGAAAGGATCTTGGAGAATTCCCAAGTATTCGATTTTAAACTGAGCGAATCGGATCTGGCAGAAATAGAAACTTGGAATGAGAACTTTCGGACCTGCTGGGATCCAACCGGGGCTTAAATAGACTTAGGTTTAGCTTCTTTTTTTGTTGACTTTTTTCTTTCAGGGAGGTCTATACATTAATAGTTCAATCTTAAAGTATTATGGCCACTCATTATAAAGGAAAGCCTAGAGATATAAAGGTACTCGATGCCTATATCAAATTGAGTCGTTGTGCGGATTCCATTCGCACAATGGAGGAAAAATTCCTTAACCAGTATAATCTGACCAGCGGCCAATTTGGATGTTTGGAAACCCTATATCATCTTGGCCCTATGTGCCAAAAAGAGATTGGTCAAAAAATATTTTCCTGCGAAGGAAATATCACACAGATCATAGACAATTTAGAAAAAAGAAATCTAGTGATCAGAGTCAGAAGTGAAGAAGACAGACGTTATTTTATCATCAATCTTACCGACAAAGGAAATGAGCTCATCGGAACTTCTTTCCCTGATTATTTGGAGCAGTTGAAGGGCAAGATGTCCTGCCTCAGCGACGAAGAACTCAAAAATTTAGGACAGATCTGCAAGACTGTCGGACTCAAATCCGCGTAATATGAAGGAGGGATCTATGTTTTTCGGATTTTTCGGCCCATTACTTTAATAATAAACTATTAAACAATAGACTATATCAACACGAATCATTCAGGAGGTAAGCATGATTCAAAAAATTCTCAAAACGGACTCGGATATAACATCCCTAATTCTAAGGATAACACTTGCAGTTGTGATGTTCCCACATGGAGCACAAAAGGTACTAGGCTGGTATGGCGGATACGGATTCTCCGGAACTTATGCATACTTAACCGGCGCAGGCTTTCCCGGTTTCTTGGTTATACTTTTATTCATCGCAGAATTTTTGGGACCTATCGGATTACTTTCGGGTCTTCTTACAAGAGTAGCCGCAGCAGGGATCGCAGTCGCAATGACAGTCGCGATACTTCCTCATACAGAGCACGGTTTCTTTATGAACTGGGCAGGAAGCCAAAAGGGAGAAGGTTTCGAATTCCATCTATTGATGGTAGCAATCTCCTTAGCATTGGTGATCAAGGGAGGAGGAAAACTTTCCTTGGATGGAGCGATCTCCAAAAACTAAAACGAACATATACCTAACTACCAACTTCAGAGAGGTCTTCGGACCTCTTTTTTTTATCCAAAGAATGTTCTGATCTTTCGAATAACGTGCAATTTTCGCGACGAAAAATTGTTTTAAAAAACGATTCGGATTTCTGAAAAAATAAAAAACTAATCAGAAGTATTTAGTATTCAATTTATTTCAGACTATTACTTGAAGAAGAGAGAATAGGATCTTACATAATTCATTATGAAAATAGAAACAATTAAAATTCCCTACCGCTTTTTATTCGAACTAGAGTATCATAGTTTTAATAGGTTCCTGTAGTCTATTTATAACAACTATGGAAAAAGGAAAAAAATCCGGTCCACTTGATCGGATTTTCAAATCTATCCAAGGATATCTAACTCCAAAGGCTCCGGTCTCTTCCGGACTTTCATATTGGAGAGAACTCATCTTAACTTCTATCTTATTCAGTATGACCATACTCGGGACCATCGTATATTTCCCGAGCGTGTATCTTGCATGGACGGAAGGTAAAACGGAAGTTTTATGGGTGGATTCGCTTTCATTAGGATTGATCTATATTCTTCTACTTGCCAAAAGAATAGATTTTTCGGTCAAAGCGACATTGATCCTTACAATGAATTATTCTTTAGGACTTTCTCTTTTAATATTCGTGGGACCGGAAGGAGGAGGATTACTCTGGCTATTTCCTTTTCCGGTATTAGCGGGAGTTCTATTCGGCCTTACCCCTTCCCTATTCGGACTTCTCGCAAATATGATCGCCGTCTTTATAGCATCTAGAGCTCAATTTTACATGAGCCTCCCTTGGTCTATGGCTCCGGAAAGATTATACGTTGTAGGCCTAAACTTCCTGATTGCCAATACGATCGTATGCGTTCCTTTAACTATTCTAATGAGAGGATTGCAAGAAAGTGTGCAGAGAAGGCACGAATATCTTACAAACCTTAGATTAAGAAAAGCTCATATATATAGATCTAAACGTACTTTAGAAAAAGAGATCGCCACTAGAATAGAGATCGAAAGGACCTTAGAAGAAAATTTAAGAGAGAAAGAAGTTCTTCTTCACGAGATCCACCATAGGGTTAAAAATAATCTACAGATCGTTTCCGGAATGCTGAACTTACAAAATATGTATTCTACCGAATCATCTACTTCCGAAGTTTTATCTAAGGCACAGAGCAGGATCACTGCGATGGCGATGATCCATGATCATCTCTATAAGCAGGACAAATTCGCGAATGTGGATATGAAAACTTATTTAGATTCTCTTTTAAGGCATCTAGTCACCTCCTATTTCCCGTCAGGGAATCGGATCGGTTTCGAAGCGGATATGGATCCAGTTAGACTTTCAATGGAGAAGGCAATTCCTTGCGGCCTGATCGTAACCGAGCTTATCTCAAACTCTCTCAAACATGCGTTTCCAAACGAGTCAAAAGGGAATATTTTTGTTCAGTTAAAGGTAAAAGAAAATAAGGTCCATCTTACAGTGAAAGACGACGGTGTAGGAATGCCAAGCATCCAAGAGTGGTTCGGGCAAACTTCATCTAAAAAGCAGGACCAGGATTCTTCTTTGGGTCTGATGATCATTCGATCGCTTTGTAACCAACTCAAGGCGGAACTGGATCTGAAAAATACAGGCGGGACTTCCGTTTGCTTGATTTTTAAAACTTGATCGGATTCCATAGTTTTGGCTCTACAAAATCTTTTCCAATAGAGTCGAATCCATAGAGGGCAAAATGAATTCAGTCCAACACGATGTTGCCGGCAAAAAATTCCTGATCTTACAAGACGGAAGAGAGGCTCATTTAGTTTATAGAGAGATCGGCTCCCATGTTTGGGACTTATATCATACTTTTGTTCCGACCGATTTCAGAGGAAAAGGGATCGCGTCCCAACTTGCGGAGGCTGCCCTAAAAGCAGCAAGAGCGGAAACTAAAAAGATCATCCCGAACTGTTCATTTGTACAAACTTATCTCAAAAGACATCCCGAATATTCAGATCTGGTGATTATGGAATGATCCATCATATAGCCATTTCCACACAAGATCCCGAAACATTAAAAAAATTTTATATAACTATCCCCGGTCTGTCTTTCGAAAAGGACCATTTTTATGGGGACGGTAAACTCAGATCTTCCTGGTTTTTGTCGGGAACCACTCGTATCATGATAGAAAAAGAAGAAGAGCCCAAGGCACCTCATGCACTCATCTTCTCCGCACCAAAAAAAGAAGAAAGAGAAAGAATAGATTCCTTATTCGGGAATTCATTTATAGAAAAAACTGATTATACTAAATATTTTAAAGATCCGGATGGGAATCGTTTGGGATTTAGTTCTTATCCGGAACCCTGGGATTAATTTGTCGCCAAGGCCTTAGCGGCAATATAAGAAGTGGTCCAAGCGTTTTGAAAATTGAACCCACCTGTGATCCCGTCTATATCCAAAACTTCTCCCGCAAAATAAAGTCCCGGACAAATCTTACTTTCCATTTTGGAAAAGTCCACTTCCTTGCGACGAACTCCTCCGCAGGTCACGAACTCATCTTTAAAAACTCCTTTGCCAGAAACTTTTAACACGGTTCTTTTTAAGATCTCTTCCGCTTGGTGGATTTCTTTGGAAGAAATTTCGGACCATCTTTTTTCGGTTCCGCAGGACTTCTCCCAAACTCTTTCCCAAAATCTGGAAGGTAGATCGAATTCGGAACGACTCCCCGGTTTTTTAGAAGGACTGTCCTTCTTCTTTTCTAAAAATATTTCTCGTAACTCTTGTCTTGAATGATTCGGGACCCAATCCACAAGTAATTCCGCTTTATAATCAGAATCGAATAATTCTCTAGCAGCCCAGGCAGAAAGTTTCAAAACTGCAGGACCACTCAAACCCCAATGGGTGAACAGGATCGGACCTCTTTGTTTTAGTTTAGAATTTTTGAATATAATTTCTACATCCGAGACTGTAAGCCCTTGGAATCCATCCAATAAAGGATCTGAAATCTCAAAGGTAAATAAGGAAGGGACAGGAGATTCTATAGAATGGCCCATATTCTCCAGCCAGCCCCAAACCTTTCGGGAAGATCCGCTTGCTACCAGAACTGAATCGAAGTATTCTTCGCCTTCCTCAGTTTGTATCCTGAATCTTTTACCGTTGGGATCCTCATTTTTATAAATTCCCAATATAGAAATTTTGGTTTGGATCCTTACTCCTGATTTTTTGGCTTCTTCTAATAAACAATTTATGATTGTTTCGGAGTTGTCGGTGGTAGGGAACATTCTACCGTCGTTTTCAGCCTTTAACTTCACTCCTCTGGATTCGAAAAAGCGGATCGTGTCTTTTGGTTGGAATATTTCAAAGGCCCTTTTAAGTTCCTTCTCTCCTCTTGGATAACGTTTGGATAATTCTTCCGGATCAAAACAGGAATGAGTGACATTACATCTTCCTCCTCCCGAAATTTTAACTTTGGAAAGTACATTTGGAGATTTTTCGTAAAGAGATACGGAGACTTTCCCTTCAGAGAGAATTTTGGTCTGGATCGCTCCGAAAAACCCCGCGGCTCCTCCGCCGATCACTGCTAATTTTTTAGTTTGGACTTCTTCCATGAATGGGGAGTTATATTGTCCCCATTTTTCCCGCGGAATAATCCTCAAAAGCCTGTTGTATTTCCTGAGGAGTGCTCATCACAAAAGGGCCATAACGTGCCACAGGTTCATTCAGAGGTTGTCCTCCTAGGATCAAAACTTCCCAGGCAAAATTTTCGGGGGCGCGAAGGCCTATACTACCTTCTCCGCCTTGGTAAAATACAGTCTCACCTTCTACTAGATCATGCTCAGCATCTGCATCGATTACGGTACCTTCGCCAACGAACGGGTATGCCAGAATATTATAATCTTTTGGCACAGGAACTTCCGCATAAGAACCTGGAGAAAGTTTCAAATGGAAGAATACAATCGGGGTTTGAGTTTGGATGATCGCATTGGTTCCCCAAAGGTCCCCTGCAATTACCTTTGCCCAAACGCCGTCTTTTTCTGCCACAGGTAGCTCGGATGAATCCATTTCCTGATAATTCGGGGAAATAAGTTTTTTATCCCTTGGGAGATTAACCCAGATCTGGAATCCATGCATTCTTCCACCTCTAGATTGAAAATCAGCGGAAGGAAGTTCCGAATGCACAAGCCCGGCACCGGCGGTCATCCATTGTATGCCACCTTCTTTTAATTTTCCGGCATGTCCCCAGGAATCTCTATGTTCCATCTCTCCGGATAAAAGATACGTAACGGTCTCGAAACCTCTATGAGGATGATCAGGAGCACCTATAGCCTTGCCAGGTTCGTAAACAACAGGTCCCATTTCATCCAAAAGTAAAAAGGGGTCCCAATAAGAAAATTGCGGAACTGGGAATGGTCTTCGGACTGGAAATCCTCCACCTTCCATAGTTTTTTCGGCGATTCTTGTTCCGGTTATTCGTCTAAAACCCATATTTCCTCTCTATATTACATTGGACTCGAAAAAGGATCCTAAGGGAATTCTTTTTAAAGAAAGAGAGAAGTTTCCATGGCGACGACTACTATTGCTTTTACTGTGCCGATTTCTTTGAGCAGAGCGTTCGATTACGTTTCTAATTTCGAACGTTTACCTGACTGGTCGGGAAATATTCTCTCCTTTAAGAAAAATGAAAGTACTCCCGGTTTTCAAGTGAAAACTAAGATTTGGTTTTTCACATGTAAGTTCGAATACCAAATCTTAGAATCGAAGTATCCTAGTAGATTGGTGATGAAGATCAAAAGTAGATTTTCAGATCAGACTGAGACCTTCTCCTTTTATCCCGATCCTAAAGGTTCCGATACGGATACTAAGATCCTTTTTACAAGCCAAATGGAATTATCCGGATTTTCTAAAGTTTTTCGATCCTGGATATTTTCCAAGGTGTTCGAAAATACAAGAAAAGACATCCGAAAACTACAAGAGATACTTTCCCAGGGTAAAACCTTAGGAATTCGTAATTTTCAGGTGATACATGATTGATCCTGAAAAATAATCTCCCAAAAGTTAAATCCTTGTGTTTTTGCTTTCTAAAAGGAGAATATGGCCCATTATTTTTTAGTCTCAAATAATACTACATTTCATTATGGAAAATCTTCCTTATAGCGTCGCTCCCCTCCCTGAAAACGAAAAAGAAAGGGTACAAGCATTAAAACGTTATAGAATTCTCGATACACCGCCCGAGGAAAAATACGACGGAATCATAAAAGCAGCATCCCTAATTTGTGGGACACCCATGGCCTTGGTTTCACTGATCGATTCAGAAAGGCAATGGTTCAAGGCCAGAATGGGTATAAAGGACCAGGAAACTCCCCGGAGAGAATCTTTTTGCCAATTCGCACTCTATGAAAACAAAACCTTGGTCGTAGAAGACGCTCAAAAAGATCCAAGATTCCAACAAAATCCTTTTGTACTCAACGATCCGAATATTAGATTTTATGCAGGTGCTCCTTTAAGAACTCCTGATGGTTATGTTTTAGGTACTTTATGCGTATTAGATTCTCAACCTAAAACTATAACCGAAGCAGAGATACAAGCATTAGAAGCATTGGCAACATCTGTAGTTTCTTTTATGGAATTGGATGCGAAATCCCAGTCATTGATCCAATTACAGTCTGTAGCTTTAGAATTACAAAAAGCTAAAGAACAATTCTTCATCAATATGAACCACGAACTTAGAACTCCAGTACATGGTATTCTAGGAATGGTGGATCTATTACACCAAACGAACAATCCAGAGCTTCAAAAGGAATATCTGGATTCCTTAACTGAAAGTTCGGAACATCTGATCCGATTGATCAATGATGTAATCGATTTTAGTAAAGCAGAATCAGGCTCATTACATTTTAGTTTTAAAGAATTCGATTTAATCTCTCTTTTAGAAAGATACGCAGAAGAGGCATCCGACAAAGCCTTCAAGAAAGGATTAGCATTCAAAACGATTCTTCCCCCTGCGAGAGAAAATATTGATGTAAAATCTGACTCTATCCGAGTCAGACAAATTCTTTCTAATTTAGTTTCTAACGCGCTTAAGTTCACCGAAAAAGGTGGAGTCACTGTAGAGTTGGATATATTAAAGGAAAGTGAAACAGAGATCACTCTTTCTTTGAATGTAAAAGATACAGGCATAGGTATAGAAGCACATCGTATCCCAACCTTATTCGAGGCATTTTCTCAAGCCGATATTTCTATTTCTAGAAAATATGGCGGAACAGGTTTAGGACTTTCTATCTGCAAACGGGTCTGTGAGGCATTGGATTGGAATATATCCGTAGAAAGTGAAGTAGGTAAAGGTTCTAAATTTGTTTTAGAATTAACTCTTCCAAAAGCGAATCTCGTCGAAAAAGTTAAAATCGCTGAATCTAAAAATCGGATTAATTTCGATTTCTCCGAACATAAAGATCTGAAAATCCTTATAGCAGAAGATAATCTTGTTAACCAAAGATTGATCCAAAAGATGTTGGAAAAATTAGGATTAAGTAGTGCTGTCGTTTCCAACGGAATAGATGCATTAGCATATTGGGAAGAGAATGATCTGGATCTTCTTCTTTTAGATATACAAATGCCAGAGTTGAGCGGACTCGAAGTAGCAAGGATCTTAAAGAAAAAACCTAGCACCAGAAAAGTCCCTTGGATCATAGCAGTTACCGCCCATGACAGTACCGAAGATAGGAAAGCTTGCGCAGAAGCTGGAATGGATGACTATCTAGGAAAACCTTTCCGGATAGAAGATTTGGGAGAAAGGATCCAGGAATTTTTAAAAGTCCTTCCTTCCTCCCTGGCTTCCTGATTTATATTAGAAAATTAGAAAGCATTTTCCTTCCTCCTTCGGTCGCGAAAGACTCTGGATGAAATTGAACACCTTCCATTTTTTTCCCTTGATTGCGGATCCCCATAGGTTCCGAACCTGCATAAGCAGTTCTTTCCCATTCTTTTCCGAGAGAATTTTCATCTACCACCAAAGAATGATACCTCATTACCTTTAGATCGGAAGGAAGATCTTGGAAAACTCCCTTTCCGTCCGTTTTAATCTCGGAAATTTTACCGTGCATAGGATATTCTGCTTTTATAATATTTGCTCCTGCAAAATGAGCTATCCCTTGCATTCCAAGACAAACTCCTAAGATCGGGATTTCTCCTCCCAACTGTTTTAGGATTTCCATAGAACAGCCAAAATATTCGGGATCCTCCGGAGTTCCAGGCCCAGGAGAAAGTAAAATTCTATCGTATTTTTCCTTCAAAATTTTGGAAATATCCGTTTCGTTCTGACGGATCACATCCAATCTAAATCTATAAGGAAACTCTTCTTCCAATATTTCTCCTACGAGTTGGAATAGGTTATAAGAAAAAGAATCATGATGATCTACTAATAGTACTTTCATTGAGCTGCCTCCATCGCTTTCAAAACTGCTCCTAATTTATGACCGATCTCCTGGTATTCCGCGTCCGGATCCGAATCCATAACGATACCTCCGGAGGCTCGAATCACTGCTTCTTCTTCTTTTCTGAAATAACTTCGGATTGGAATACAGAAGGAACAATTTCCGTCAAAGCCGAATCTTCCTACAGCACCTCCATAAGGTCCTCTCGGATCATTTTCAATCCTATGAATGATCTTCATGGATTCTATTTTAGGAGCACCGCTTAACGTCCCTGTCGGAAAAGAAGAGGCTAATCCTGAAAACATATCCTGGCCTGCCCGGAGAATACCTGAAACCTCAGTAGATAGATGCTGTACATGACTGAACCTTTTAAGAGCAAAAGAATCTCTCACCTTTACGGTTCCGAATTTGGAAACTCTTCCCAGATCGTTTCGATGTAGATCCACAAGCATATTATGTTCTGCGATCTCTTTCGGGTCCGATAGAAGTTGAAGTGCAAACTTTTGATCTTCTTCTTCGTTTGTTCCTCTTCGGATGGTTCCTGCTAATGGAAAACTTTCAGCGAGTCCGTCTTTTAATCTAAATAAAAGTTCGGGACTTGCACCTAAATGCACTTCTCCCGGGAAACTCATGAAAAACATAAACGGAGAAGGATTTATTTTTCGGACCGATTTATATAATTCGAAATCTCCTTTTTTTCTGGCTAAGGCAGTCTCACCTTCTCCTATTAAAAATGTTTTTCTAAAACCTACCTGGCATTGGAATGTATTTCCGTTTCGGATCTCTTCTAAAACCTCATCCACCATGGATCTATGTTCTTCTTTCGTTTTAGAAAAACCAAAATCTAGGGATCGGAATATTCCTTTATCAGGAGTTTTCTTTTTGTAAATTTCCTCAAACAAGGAATATCTATCCGTTCCGTAATGAAAGTATTTGGACTCACCTGTTCTTCTGTCCAAAAGGATACCATCTTCCATCCAAGCGAAACAGAACTTAGGAAATTTAGGATGTTCTTTCAGTTGTAGACTTGGCTCCATATCATTTGCAGCCTCATAAGAAAGGTACCCGTATAGGCCGCCTCCCCCCGCCTCGGTATATTCTAAGAAAGATTTTCTAGGAGGAAAAATTTCGGAGAATAACTGGTATGGATTTCCTTTACCGATCTCATTTCCGTCACATTCCAATTTGTCTCCCTTTGCCTTGAATAACCTCTTTGGAAAACCCGAAATAAAACTATATCTGGAATTATCCGATTCAGGTCCTAAACTTTCGAATAGGACCGCTATTTCGGTTTCCTCCATTAGTTTTTGAAAATATTCCAAAACGTCTTCTTCCTTTAGGGGAAAAGGTCTCAAGATAGGCCTTGGAAAAAGTGAATTTGTTTCTTTTCTGATATTTTGTATTTCTATGGACATAGTAGTCTCCTTAATATTGGGCCAGAAGGGCCCTGCAATACATTAGAAAAAAGGAATATTAAGGTATAATTAGGCCCGGGAGGGCCACCAAGAAATATTAAAAGTAAAGATAGAAGGAACGGACGAAAATAAGGAAGCCCCTGATTTCCCGACCGAAAATTCGGCCGAAAAATCATTTTGTAAATAAAACCGTTTGTGAACGGAATTTTTCAACCTAAGAGCATCTCCAAATTACTTTTTCCGGGAGGAACCATCGGAAGAACCTGAAGATCCTGATCAATCGGAACAACGATCAGTCCTGGCCCCTTCTCTTTCAGAAAAGTTTCCAGATCTTCTAAACTTCTGCCTTCTTCTCCCAGATCTAAACTAGAAATCCCGAAAGCATTTGCGATCTTAGAAAACTTAGAATGAGAAGGATAAGCGCTCCCATTATATCTACTTCCATAAAATAGATTCTGCTGTTGGCGAACCAGTCCCAGATTTCTATTATCGAATATTATAATTTTAAGATCCGATTGTAACTCACTCAAAGTATCCAGTTCCTGGATATTCATCAGTATAGATCCATCTCCGGAAAAACAAACGATCTTGGAATTAGGATCTGCAAGCGATGCTCCAATCGCTGCAGGCAGACCAAAACCCATAGTGCCCAATCCTCCAGAAGTCAAAAAAGTCCCGCTTTTTTGGAATGGATAATATTGAGCCACCCACATCTGGTGTTGGCCTACATCAGTACTAATCCTTGCATTCGGCCCCAAAATTTTTGCAACGGATAAAATAATGTCCTGAGGAGAAAAACCTTTAGATGCAGTAACCGAATTTAAAGGATATAATTTTTTATAAGAACGGATCTGTTCTTTCCATTCTTCTCTTTTATGAATCGGAAATTCTCCCATATTTTCTAAAAAGTATTTCAGATCGGAACAAAATCCAAAATCAGGTTTTCTTAATTTTCCGATTTCCTTATAATCAATGTCCACATGGATCACTTTTGCATTCGGGCAGAATGTTTCTAATTTTCCCGTAGCCCTATCATCAAAACGAACTCCAAGCGCCAAAAGAAGATCCGATTCCGACAATAATCGATTCGTATAAGGAGCGCCATGCATTCCAAGCATTCCCAAAGACAATTCATGAGTTTGGGAAAAAGAATCCAAACCCATCAAAGTACAAACTACCGGAATGTCTTGTGACTCTGCCAATTGTAAGATCAGATCCTCCGAGCCTGAACCTTTAACTCCCCCGCCTATATACAAAACGGGCTTTTTAGAATTTTCTAATAAAGAATAAAATCTAAGTTTATCCGCTTCAGATATAAAGATCTTAGGAGAATTCGTTTCTTCCTGAGAACTCCAAATAGATTCTATCTGGGACATAGAAAGTGAAATTGGAGAAGCCTGTATATCCTTAGGAACATCTATCCAAACTGGGCCGGGCCTCGGGCCTTCTGCGATTTGAAATGCTTCCGGCAAAACGCGAATAAGTTCCGATACGGAGCGAACCATATAAGTTTTTTTAGTAATAGGTAAAGATAATCCGTAAGTATCTATCTCTTGGAAAGCATCCGTTCCAATGAGAGATAAAGGCACTTGGCCGGTAATTGCGACTAACGGTATAGAATCCGATTTTGCATCCGCAACTGCGGTAATCAGATTTGTAACTCCTGGACCGGAGGAAGCCAGACAAACTGCAGGTTTTTTAGTGACTCTGGCTTCTCCTTGAGCCATAAATCCTCCACCCTGTTCATGTCTTGCTAGAATATGACGTATTCCACTATTATGAAGCGCATCGTATAATGGCAGATTGGCGCCGCCAGGGATCCCATATACATTATGGATCCTTCTTCTTTTTAAATAAGCAACGATCAGTTCGGCTCCATTCTCAGGAACCTTATCTTCTCTAAGCCAGGCCTTGTTTTTTTCAGTAATCGTTTCCATTTTTGCCTCACACAGTGTAGAAATAAAAAAAGCCCCCCTCGGCTTTACGCCGAGAGGGGCTTTTCGAGGATTGCTGCCTACGAAAAAACCTTAGGGCGTAAAGCCTAACCAGGGTAGCGTGACCACTACCACCATCCAGAGGACGACCCAAAGGTTTTGGTTAGACTGTAGACCTAATTTATTCATTACGTAGAAAATGACGGATAAACCGCTTAAGATATTCACAATTTACGGATAAAAATTTGCAAGAACTTTTTATCGTTGCTCAAATCCGCTTCCGACATATCATCCCTTCCCAAGGAAACAAAAATGGCAAGCGTCACTCTTAAAGGTAACCCAGTTCAACTCGAAGGAAAATTATTAGAAGTAGGTGCAAAGGCTCCCGACTTTCACGGGACAGCAAAAGACTTAAGCACCAAGTCTCTCAAAGATTATAACGGAAAAGTGAAAATCTTAGTTTCGGTCCCAAGTTTAGATACGTCCGTATGCGCAATGGAAACCAAAAAATTCCATGAAAGAGCAACTAAGTTAGATGGGATCGTAACCGTGGTTGTCTCCGGAGATCTTCCCTTTGCAATGAATCGTTTTTGCACTATGGAAGGATTGGATTCTCCGAATCTAATCACACTTTCTCAATTCAGGGACTTCTCCTTTTCAAAAGCGTACGGAACTCATATCGCGGACGGAGGTTTACAAGGTCTTTCCGCAAGAGCAGTTTTTGTTTTAGATAAGAATGATACTGTTCAATATGTGGAGTTAGTTCCGGAAATCGCGAGTGAGCCAAATTACGAAGCTGCGATCGGAGCTGCTAAAAAATTAGTTTAAACGAAACATTCTTTTTAAAAAGAATGTATTCATGCAGAAGTCAAAAGGCCTAGGGAAGAGTTTATTTGTAAACTTAAACCGGGCCTTACTTCTGCTCCTAATATTTCCTCTTACCAACTGTGATAAAGATCCGTCTTCCGATACTGAAAAATTAATCTCTTATCTTTCAAAACCTTCTTTGGCAATGTACGGGGACAGCATCGTAGCTTCCTGGCCTGTAGAAGAACAACTTTCCGATTTCAACGTGATTAAGTTTGCTTTTCCAGGCGTAGATACTAACCGAATTCTATCTTCCATACAAAATGACAACAATCGTTATAACGCTTGCCTGTATGAAGGAGGAATTAACGACTTTTTAGAGAATTATTCTCCAACTCAAGGCCAGGTAGACGCTACCCTAAACAGGCAGATCCAAGGTATACAGATACTTCTTACAAGATGCGAACATGTAGTCGCATTAAATCTTTGGAATATTAAATTTCCCTGGCCCACACTTGCTGTTGCGATGATCACCGCAGAAATGAAAAAAAGGATCACATTTGTCCCAAGAATAGATACAGAATTGCTGATCCAAGATGATATGTTGACCGACGGTAATCATCCCAATAAAAACGGATATTATATTCTCTCCAAAGCGGTCAGAGAGCAACTACAACCGTTCTTTCCCATTATGTATCTGAACGAATAAGGCGATAAAAATGAAAAGAAAAAGTTTTATAGCCTGTATTTTCGTATATTCATCTTTTATAATTCCTTTATTGCCCGCACCGGAAAATGAAGAAAGGCCCGTTCATCCCAACCTCAACCAGGAATTGGCAGTATATAATAAAGTATATGTTGCCGGAACAGCCACGGATAGAACTCCCAGACAGGAAGATGGCTACGAAAGAGATAAAAAGATCTCCGCATCCGGAGAAATGAAACTTACGGATCAATTTTCGGTCACGGCAAGTTATGGATATTTAGATCATTATTCCACTACCAGAAAAATTTGGAGCGGTTGGGATAGATGGGCGGTCGGAGCTAAATATTATATAAAAACGGATTTTGCATCGTTTGGGGGCGGTGTCCAATTTTTCGGACCTTCCGTTTCTCAGCCAAGAGAAGCGGACGTAAATCCGGATTTATTTTTGATACGGGCATATTTTGGAGGATTAAAAAGATTCGGCGCATTCTCTATCCAAGGAACTGCAAATTTCGAATCCGAAACAAATTCTTCCGGAAAAGAGACCGCAGAAGAGAATTTTAAAAGATTCTTATATACTGGGCTTACTCTTTCTTACAGCCTACCCTCTAAAACAAATTTACTTTTAGAGTTCAGCCATAGAACTACTGTATCGAATACGATTACACCTTATTCGGATTTCTTTGTGATCGCGCCCGGGATCCAATATCCCACAAATCCAAACGGATTCCTTACTTTTTCTTTGATGCTTCAAACAAGAACGGATTCAAATATAGATCGCGGATTCAAAATAGGATATTTATATTTTTTCGGGGATTAAAACCTTCTCACTCGAATCCGAATCATAAGATTGCTGGACAAATCCAAAGTTTTACTTAAACCTATATGAATGGAAAAGATCTTAGGTTTAATCACAGCTTCCGTTCTATTCTTTTTATCCGCATTACATATCTTCTGGGCATTCGGCGGAAAATTGGAATCTATCACAGTAATTCCGGAAACAAACGGCAAACCAACATTTGTTCCAAGCAGAGGATTGACCTTACTTGTCGCATTTGCACTCTTTGGGTTCGGCGCAGTAGCACTTTGGTCTTCCGGAAATATTTTTTCTCCAAACAAAACAAGTGCAGTATTCTCTCTCTTAATCGCATTCATCTTTTTAGGAAGGGCCGTCGGAGATTTTAGATTGGTAGGCTATTTTAAAAAAATCAAAAATACTAAATTTGCAAAATACGATTATCTAATCTATTCACCCGTTTGTATTCTGTTAGGGATTTCTTATTTATATCTTGGCTGGAATAATTTCTAATCCTATACTTTGTTTTTCCAACCAATAAATAATTTGATATAAAACTATAATTTTCCCTTTTCCAAATTTTCGAGATCTTCAGCTTGGAAGAAGAGGAGAAGTATATGCAAATCTCTAAATCATTCTTTTACGAAATCCCTGTCTTATGGAGCCAATGTGACCCGAATGGCCATTTGAATGTTGGGAACTTCCAAGTATTTCTTCATGAAGGGAGAATGGTTGCCTTGGAAGAAGCAGGTCTTTCTTTCTCTCAAATGAAATCCGAAAACATAGGCCCGATGATCCTAAGAGGAGAAACGGATTATAAGGCTGAAATTCGTTACCCGGATACCGCTTTGATAGAAACTCAATTCGGCGAGATCTCCGGCTCTAGATGTAAGGTGTTCCAAAAATTAATTCGAAAATCCGACGGCAAAGTTTCCTGCGAATCCATCTCCCACTGTATCATGTTCGATTTCGGCAAAAAAAGACCTTGGAAATATACGGATAAGTTCTTAGAGGGATTAGGAGTTTTAGGGCGGCTCCCTCGCTAAGCTCGGGTCGCGCTTCTACGGGCTACGCTTTCGCTTCGGTCCTTCGGACTTCCCCTGCGCATCGCTGCCGCGGTTATCTTCCCTCAGTCAAGAATATTCTTCTCGTGTGATAATGTAGGAGCTCCTACAAATTTAGTCGTAATTTGTAGTTCGCGAGTTTTATACTTTTTTGATACATCGAAAAGGAAAAAATTCTCCACTTCCCCTGCACTATGAAAACAGAATCAGAATTCCATAAATTACCGATAATAAATTTGCAAGTTAAACGTTATGCAGAATTGATAAAATACTAATTTTCCGTGCAGTGCCAAACTATTAGGTATTGACTATAGATAACAGTATCCTATTATCGGAAAAGAATGTACTTGGAAAAGGAAACCCAAACATCACAACCATTTCTTAAGTGGGCAGGTGGAAAAAGATGGCTTATTGAAAAATATCCTCATTTATTTAAAACAGAATATAAAAGATTAATAGAGCCGTTTGTCGGAAGTGGAGCTGTTTTCTTTTTTTTAAGCCCAGCTAGAGCGATTCTCAATGATTCAAATACGGATCTAATAAATACATACATCTCAATAAAAGAAGATTGGAAAAGTGTTCTGAAAAATCTGCAAAAACATCAAAGAAACCATTCAAAGGAATATTATTATACTATTCGCGATAGAGAATACGTGAGTCGTTCAGCTATGGCTGCGAAATTCATTTACTTAAATAGGACATGCTGGAATGGGCTATATCGCGTAAATGCCAAAGGAAGTTTCAATGTGCCGATCGGAACTAGATCAAGTGTTATATTAGGGAATGATGATTTTGAGAAAGTTTCCAATACATTGCGAAAAGCAAAGTTATTTTCGAATGATTTTTCTAAAGTAATTAAAGACGCAAAATACGGAGACTTCATCTTTGCTGATCCACCTTACACAGTGAAACATAATAATAACGGATTTATTAAATATAATGAAAGCTTATTTTCCTGGGAAGATCAATTAAGATTAAAAGAAGATTTGCAATCAGCCGTTAAGAGAGGCGCAAAAGCACTTATTACGAATGCATTCCATCCGTCTATCAAAGAGCTTTACAAAGGCTTTGGCGAACAAATCAAAATCATTCGACCAAGCCGCATTGCAGCAAACGCATCCGCACGTGGCTATTATGAAGAGGTCGCAATAAAATGTTATTAGGGTTGGCAAATAAAATACCAATCATTCAATCACTAATTTATTTCAGATGGAAAACGCATAAAGTCGCAATTCCTAAATTTCTCATCTTAACTTTGCTTAACCTTTCTCCAATACTTGCTGCTATTATCTTTTCACCAATTCCGAATAATCCAAAGCTCTCTTTTGTCGATCATCTAATTTCCAAAACAAATCATTTCTTTTCCTTTTCAGAAATATATATTTATATAGCTACGTTTGTGTCGCCGGTAATGTATATTGTTTACGAAAGATATCATCAGCAAGAATTCGATACATCATATTATCAAAAATTTAAATCCACGATACGAACAATATATCCTGGATATATGTGGACTACATTTTTAGCTATTCTCCTTCTATTGTTCACTATGGGTGGATTTGCTGTTCTAAAAAACAATCCTGATGCATTCAAAAACACACTTTATTTTCTGATTGTAACCAAACTAGGTTGGTATTTATTCTTTTATTCATTATTTTGCTTTTATCTATCTATACTAGATGGCATTATAGATACTGGTAATTTCATAGAAGCAAATAGACTAGAAGAAAGTCACTTTAGTGAGGATTTTAGCAAGAGACTTGATCAACAGCAGGGTAACAATTAATGTCATCTCCAATAATCGAATTAGAGGTATTAAAAGTTCATCAGCCTATTGGAGATTTTTTTATTACTTCAATAAAAGCTGCTGATCTTGTAAAGATTTCATACGCTGATGTCAGGAGACTGGCTGAAGAAGAAAGAGATATCGAAAAATACTTAGGAATTCAAAGACCAATAAGTAAGAAAAGAATAAAAGATATTAAAAGTTATATTAGAAGTAAGGACGCGACCTTTCCCACTTCAGTCATCGTTGCAATCGACGAAAAATGTGCTGAATTTGAAGAGCAAACCGCCAATCGAGGTCTTTTAAGATTAAAACCATATACACCCGATTCCGATACTTCCGAAGATGCAATTAGTTTAAATAAGATAGCTAAAGTAATCGATGGTCAGCACAGAATTGCTGCATTCTTAAATGAAGATAATCAGTATTCGTTAGATTTTCAAGATTTAGATTTTGATATCAATTTATCAATCTTCATCGGAGCAGACGTTTCTGAACAAGCCAACATCTTTGCAACAGTTAATTTAGCACAGACAAAGGTAAATAGAAGTTTAGTTTATGATTTAACCGAATTAGCAAAAACAAGGAGTCCACATAAAACTTGTCATAATGTTGCCGTAGTTCTAGATTTAGACGAAAGAAGCCCACTCTTTCATCGAATCAAAAGATTAGGAACAGCTACACCTGGTAGAAAATATGAACCATTAACACAAGCTTCGTTCGTAGAATCCTTAGTTAAATTCATCTCATTAGATCCTGCAAAAGATAGAAATGATCTTCTACGACGCAAAAAGTTATCATTAGTCACAACAGAGGACCTAAAGAAAGTTCCTTTCAGAAATCTCTTCATTGAAAATAAGGAATTAGATATCGCTGAGATATTATTTAATTATTTTTCGGCTATAAAAAGCACTTGGCCAAATTCCTGGGATTCTATATCCAAATCAGGAAATTTGCTTCCAAAGTCTAATGCTTTCAAAGCTTTTATGATATATTTGCGTGAAGATGTCTACCCGAAAGAAGTCAAAGATAAATTTGGAATGATTCCTTCGTCCAAATCATTTAAAAAGCACTTCAATCACATTGAATTGACCGACGATGATTTTACGATTCGCAATTTCGCTCCAGGAAGCGGTGGGCAATCAACTTTCCTAAAAATGTTACGCGGCGAAATTGCTTTAAAGGATATGCTTGAATAATAATATTATTCTTTCCTTATATTAAAATTTGGCAAAAATATTGGCAGCCAATTTCAAATTCATTTAATAATTTCACAGCAGATTGATTTAAATTATATTCTATTTGCGGTAGGGATACGCAGGGCGTAAGTCCGGCTTGCCGGATGAGCGCGAATGCGCGAACCCGTAGTAGCCCAGTCCGAACGAAGTGAGGAACCGCCCCAAATAAAAAAGCCCTCCGAAGAGGGCTTTCAAATCGAAGAAAGTAGAAGATGTTTTTATACGAAGAACTTCTTGGTGAATTGAAGCATTTTATCCACAAAACCAGTGTAAGGTGGGTATAACATTTCAATCGAAGAGAACGGAGCTTGTTTGAATACTGACTTCTCATGAGAGAATGTTCTGAATCCATACCAGCCATGGTAACTTCCGTGTCCGGAGTGATTGATCCCTCCGAATGGTAGATTCGGGTTCGCCAAGTGTACGATAACGTCATTTACCGCAGCTCCTCCGGAAGATGTTTCCTTTAGAACTTTGTTGATATGTTTGTTATTACTTCCGAACACGTAGAGTGCGAGTGGTTTCGGTTTAGAGAGAACTTTTTCCACTGCTTCATCCAGGTTTTTATACGTTAAGATCGGAAGAACCGGTCCGAAGATCTCGTCTTCCATGATCCTTGCACTTTCCGGAACATTAGCGATCAATGTAGGCTCAATATAGTTTTGAGAAGAATCTGTTTCTCCTCCCATCACCACTTTTCCACCTTTTTCAACTGCCTCGTGAATGTATCCGGAAACCCTTTGGAAGTTTCTTTGGTTTACTAAACGGCAGAAGTCTTTATTACTCTTGATATCAGCAGAACTTTCTCCGTAGAAAGATTTTACTGCAGCCTTCGCTTGTTTTACGAACTCTTCAGTTTCTCCTTCTGGTAGAAGTAGATAGTCAGGCGCAACACAAGTTTGCCCCGCATTCATGATCTTTCCCCATACCAATTTCTGAGCTGCCTTTTTCAGGTTCGCTCCAGGTACGATGATGGCAGGAGATTTTCCACCTAACTCCAAGGTAACCGTAGAAAGATTTTTGGCAGCGGCTGCCATTACGATCTTTCCTACATGAGTACTTCCTGTGAAGAAGATATGATCGAATGGTAACTCCATTAGAGCCGTAGAAACAGTATGATCTCCTTCAAATACCGCAACTTCTCCTTCTTGGAAAGTTTCTTTTACTAACTTAGTAAGTAGTTTAGAAGTTTCAGGTGTAAACTCAGAAGGTTTAATGATCGCAGTGTTTCCTGCCGCAAGCGCTGCAGTTAATGGTGCGATAGCAAGATAGAATGGATAGTTCCAAGGAGAAATGATCAGAGTCACTCCCTTAGGTTCGTAAGAAATGGAACTTCTTGCTCCGAAAAGTGAAATTGGAGTTTTTACTCTTTCCGGTTTCATCCAAGTTTTTACATGCCTGATCGCGTCTTTTAATTCAGCGATAGAAGGCATAACTTCAGTTAGGTCCGTTTCGTGAGGAGCTTTTCTAAAGTCTTTTTGTAAAGCCTGTTTGATTTCCGGCGTAAGTCTTTCGACTGCAGCCAGTAATTTTTTCAATAATACGACTCGATCCTTGGCTTTGGATACTTTCAGAACCTTATGAAAATGACGTTTTTGGACATCGAATACTCTTTGCATCTCCTTAGGGTTCGCAGCGGGAAAAGAAGCTGTTCCGCTGGAAGCGGGAGAGACTGAGCTCGCCGGTTGTGTAGCTGTGCTGGACATGAGGGGTCTCCTAAAGTTCTAACATTCTTCCGGAAATCCGGACTGGTAGAGAACCAGGGTATAATTTCATCAAATTTAGGATTTTGGTGCAACCTTTTTATTGAATGATCATTCCGTAACTTTTAGAGAAAATACCCCCTTCCTGGACCCAAGTCGCTTTTTATTCTACCCGTTATGATAAAAATTTTCCTACCTGAACAAGTGATAGATTAGTCCAAAAGGATTATTTTCTATTGACGTTTTTGGAAATTTATTTCTGACAAGAATTGTAAGATAAATATTTCTATTGGTTATTTTTTCAAAGTTTGATCCGTATAATTCGCTTAGCAGAATCTTATTTTTCATTTATAAGTTACGCTAATTCTTGACAGAGACCACTAACGTTTTTCAGAGTTACATGATATGAGCCAAGGGAAAACCCTAGAACTTTTCCATCACAAAGACCAAGGTATATTCAGTAATCTGAAGGACCTGAATCATCCTATTTCGGAAAACATCCCGTTCCATTTTAAATTTTTCAATCTTACCGAGAGTGTGGATAGTATTCTCTCTAAAACATTGGATCGTTATCTTTTACATTTAGATATCATATTCGTCAGGGATTCCGTTCTCGCGGCGATGAAAGAAACCATAACTAACACGATCAAAGCAAATATTAAAAGGATCTATTTTAGAGAACTTCAGGCGGATATCCAAAATCCGAGTGTGTATCGTAGCAAGATCACAGGTTTTAAACAAACTTATTTGGATAATAAGGAGAAGTATGAAGATCTTCTCTTTAAAAACAACTATGTTGTCCTAGTTTCTTTTATTCACAATAAAGACGCCATCCGTATCCGTGTGATGAATAATGTAAAACTCAGCCCGGAAGAAGTGGATCGTATCAACGAAAGGATCGAAAAGGCAAAAACATATAACGATCTTGCGGAAGCTTTTCTGGAAAAAGGTGACGAAACAGAAGGCGCAGGTCTCGGACTCATAATGACCCTTATGATGTTAAAAAACGACGGTCTAGGTGCAAGTTCCTATAAAGTGGAAAGCCAAGGCAATAATACCTCAGTTATCATCGATATTCCGATTCGTATCCAAAAAGAGAATGTTCAGATCCAAAAAGCGGAAGAGATCATCAAGGAAGTAGACCAGCTTCCTACATTCCCTAAAGCGATCCAAGATATCCAAACTGCTATCGACAAACCGAATTCAAGTATCGGTCAGATCGCTGAGATGGTGAAGAAGGACGTGGCTCTTGCTGCAAACATTCTGAAATTATCCAACTCGGCAGCTTTCCGTAGAGGAAACAAAGTAGAATCTTTGGATAGAGCGATCCAGCTCATCGGTTTGAAAGAGTTACAGGTTTTATTATATTCTCTCGGAACTAAACAGATCTTAGAGAACAAATTCCCTGCATTCTTAACGATCTGGGAAAAATCCAATCAATGCGCGTACTACTGCAAATTGATCGCTCAAAAATTAGGAATGCCAAAGGATGCAATGAGTAACCTGATGTCGGCGGCACTCCTACATGATATCGGAGAGATTATTCTTCTATCCTTAGAACAAGAGCGTATGGGCAAGATCCAGAATTATTCTGCATCCAAAGAAATCGCTTCTTCTCTTTCTATGGAAGAAGCCGCATTCGGTATTACTCATACTAAGATCGGTGCGCTAATCGCAGAAAAATGGAATTTCCCTGAGTTATATTCCAAAACTATGGAATACCATCATAGACCTCAATTAGCGGATGAACAATATAAGGAGATCATCTTCCCTATTTATTTAGGAGATATGATGATCAAGATCAATAACGAAGAAGCTAAGTTCTCCGAGATCCCCGACGAAGTACTGAAACATTGTAAATTTTTCTCTTCCGGAGACTTCCATTCTTTCCGGACCAAAGCTTTAGAAAGTTTCCAAGCTACACTTTAATTCGCCGGTACTCCGGCAATTAGAGATTTCTTTCGAACAAAGTATCAAAAATAGTATTAGCCGAAGGTTCTAGTAATCTAAACCTTCGGGTGTATTGCTTATTGAGGGGATATCGGCATAATCATGACATCCGTACGGGTGCATATATGACAAAAAAAATCCTAACCTGCTTTTTAGCCTCTCTCAGTATCTTTTTCTCGTCCTGCGCTTCTTCCAACGATCCGAACTACGCTTGGTTGATGAGTCTTGTAGCAGGGTCCACTGCGGTGCAGGCTCCTTCCGGTCCTACTGATTTCGGAATCGATATCAATGACGAGACCGCTCCTGTTGATTTTGTATTCGATACTACGCGCACAATCACTGTAAACGTTCAAGTAATAGATCCTGTTGCTCCGGTGAACGGTTCTATGGTGCAAGTTACTGTACCTTCTGCCGTACCAGGCGCCGCTAGTAATAAATCCGTTTTTAAAGCTTACACAAATCAAAGCGGAGAAGTTACCGGTAGTTTTACAATTGATGGTGATACTAAAACGGTCCATCTCTCGGTAGAGGCTTACGGTAAATTTTACGAAGCGGATATTTCTATCGTAACAGTAAGTAAAGTCGATCGTAGGATCTCCATAGGATTTACTGCTACAGTACAACAGATCATCGATACGGATGGAGACGGTGTACAAGATTTCGAAGATGTATTCCCGAATGATCCATCGAGAGCGAGTTCGATCCGAGTTCCTGCTGAAGATTATTACACAACATCGTATGAAGATTTATTTCCTAAACAGGGAGATGCGGACTTCAACGACTATGTGATCCGTTCTTATTTCGAAGAAGACCTGAACAAAGCCGGAGAAGTTGTAAGAGTGAGAGGTTATTTCACTCATGTCGCTAAGGGGGCCGGTTACAATCACACTCTCCGTTTCGGATTGCCTGGGGCAAGTGTAGCAAGTTATTCACTTCTACGCTACGCAGCCGACGGAACCACCTTGGAAGAAAACTTAAGTGGAACTCCTACATCGATCTCTGATTTGGAAATTTTAGGGAATAGTTCTACTACTATTTCCAAATCGAACGCATCTAAAACGGATACTGCTTTCGTAAAAGGTAAAACAGCGAAACTGGAAGTAATCCTTTCAGCTCCGATTTCCAAACTGGCATTAGGGCCTGCTCCTTATGATACGTTCATACGAGTGCTCAATACCGGTAAGGATATACATGCTGCAGGTAAGTATTTCGATGCGGAAGGTAAGGATATCTATAGAGATTCCACCGGTTTCCCTTGGGTACTTCTTGTACCTGGAAACTTCCAATGGCCTTACGAAGCTACTGACATACGTAACTCCTATCCTACTTTCAAAACTTGGTATGAATCTCTTGGAACCACCAATACGGATTGGTTCCGAACTCCGAATACTTCGGAAGTGTTTCCGGCTACGCCCTAATTTGGGACTCCTGAAAGAGTAAAAGCAACCTCCCCCTTCCCTCATTCGGCCGAGGGGAGGGGTTTTTTTCCTTTTCGAGCCATAAGCCGGACTATATCCTGAACTTTAAGTGGCTTCAGGACTCCTCAAACGAAAAGATACCAAACAATCAGGCTCATACTCCGGTAAGGAGCAGGCCTCTAAATTCCTATCCTTGGTAGAGGAGATCTCCCCTATCGTTGCCTTGGACGAAAACAATACGGTTCGATTTGCAAACGCATCTTTTAAAAAGGAATTCAGGCTGAGATTTGCAAGCCCGGCAGGTAAAAACCTATTCAATCTATTAAAATTAGATTCAAAGGAAGAAGCAAACCTAAGAGAAAACCTTCACAAGGCTCTTAAAACAAAATTACAAAACCAGGAATTCAAAAAAGGAAAAAAGTCTTACGGATATTCCATCTTTAAATTCAAAGATAGCCTGGGGATGATCTTAAAAGATATCACAGAGAACAAAAAGTTAGAGAAGAAGATCGCGACTCTTCACACACAAGTACTCGCCTCCCAAGAAGAAGAAAGATCCAGACTCGCAAGAGAACTTCATGATGGAGTCGGGCAACTTATACTAGCAGCAAAATTACATTTTCAAGCTTATCAAAAATCGGAGAAGGAACATCCTGAATCTTTCGGCTCAGGCCTTGGACTTATCGATCGAGCTAGCCAAGAACTCCGCGAAATTTACACAAATTTGCAACCTTCTTCCTTAAAAGAACTTGGGCTGGAAGCCGCTTTAAGCTCCTTAGCGAACCAAATTTTTCCGATACAAAAAATTAAAGTGAAATCCGAGTTTAGAGTTCCCGAAAAAATTCCTCAGGAAATACAGAACCAAGTTTTCAGAATATTACAGGAAATTTGTGCAAACATTCTGAAACATTCCCAAGCAAATAAAGTGGAGTTAAAGATCTTTTCGGAAAAAGATACTCTAGTAGTTTCTGCAAAAGATAACGGAAAAGGATTTAAAGAAAAAGAAGCCAGAATAAAATCTACCGGATACGGATTGGAAAATATTCGGAGAAGAACCGAGGACCTGAACGGTACTCTTTTTTTAGAAACGGAACCTAATAAAGGTACTCAATATGTGCTTAGGATCCCGTTAAAAAAACGTTCCAAGGAGAAAGTATGAACGCCCAACCCTCCGTTTGCAAACTCTATCTTGTAGACGACCACGCAATCTTAAGAGAAGGTCTTAGACTGATCATTTCCGGACAAAACGATCTGGAAATCATCGGCGAAAACGGGAACGCCGAACAGGCGCTAGACGAGATCGGCAAATTAGAGCCCGATATTCTAATCACTGATATCTCCATGCCTGGAGTCAGCGGCATCGACCTAGTCAAGGGAGTTAAAAGATATTATCCTAAAGTTCAGGTGATCATTCTATCCAGACATGATAACGAAGAGTATATCCAAAAACTGGTGGATCTTGGGATCAATGGTTACGTTCTAAAAGATGACGCTGGCGAGGATCTACTTAGAGCAATCGATGCAGTCCGCAGAAAAGAAACTTATCTAAGCCCAAGGATCGCAACCAGAGTTCTTTCCGGAATCGGAAAGAAAAAGACGGGAGAACTTCAGGAAGAAGGTCCTTCCGTATTCTCAGTACTTTCCGACAGAGAAAGACAGATCTTAAAATTGATCTCCGAGGGGAACTCTAACGAGAAGATCGGAAAACTTCTTCATATCTCACCTGCAACCGTAAAGGTGCATAGAGCTAATATCATGAAAAAGTTGGACTTACACAAGGTGGCAGACCTGGTAGTCTATGCGATCCGTGCCGGTATCGTTGAGAGTTAATTTCTAACGCAGAGTAATCTTTTAAGCTGACTGCAATCATCTGAGAAGCTTTGAGTAAATCCACCGGGGTACGCGCTTGGATTCCCCGGAGCACCCTCTTCTCCAAAATCTGACGGAGAAGAGCTTCCCCAGTTTAGACAAGTATCAGTACTAACTCCGAAACTTGAACTGATACCCGTCCAATAGTTTCCAGATCCGGGAATTCCTGTCCCACTATCCATAGGGTCCACTGGAATCCCGGAACCATTCGTATGAAAGATTAAGGCCTGGCCCGGATTCATCGCATAATAATTCGTATTAGCAAATAAAGGCCAGCCTGCCCCTCCCGGAACTCGAGTAGAAGAAGCGATTAACGCCACATATTCCAAAGAGGAACCAGGCAAACTAGGAACCTCTGCAGTTTTTGCATTTTGGCAAATCAAATCCGCGCCTGAAACTCCTCCTAAAGCGCCGTTATTGGTAGAAGTAGTAACAAACAGATAATGTGTTTTTCCTAGGAGCCCTAAAAGAATAAGTTCATCACCACCAGGGAACGGTTTGGAACAAGCAGCGCTAAAAAGCCCGGAAAGAAGAAGGACCAAAGAATAAATTCGAAGAGCCATAGATTAGAAGCTCCTTGTATATTGGACTTCCCATCTATTCTGAGAAAATCCGGTATTTGCAAAAGTATTTAGATTTCCGCTTCTATCAGGACTCACCTTGAACTGAACAGTATCTCCTTGTGGGAGTTTATTTTCCAACCAAAGAGAAAGCCCGATACTTAAAATAGCAATTCCTCCGATAAGAACCTGGTTATTCTGATGCATTTCATATTCTTTCTTATCATTTTCCCTTGCCTGCCAAAGATAAAGAGTTAATGAAGAAGGTAGATTTAAACTTAAGACCGCAATATTCATCGGATCGTTTAACGGTTTTGAGGCGAGAATATTCCCCGACTCTCTTTCAGAATTTCCTAGATAAGCAAGTACTCCGAACCAGGCCCAGATACTGTAGGACTTCCAACGTTCACCTTTTGAATAATATCCAGTTCCTGGGATCCAAACAAACTTAGAAGTTTTAATCCCTTTACTTGCCTCTTCTTTTTCAGCTAAGGCAACCGCCTTAGGACGGTCCTGTTCTACTTTAAAATTTGTCCAAGGAGTATAAGAAGAAGGTTTTCCGAATCTGTTTAGCGCGGCGATCCTATATTCATAAGTTCCTGCTTCTAGAGAAAATTCGATCTCGTTCTCGGAGACTTTTTTTTCTAAAAATAATTCTTGAGGAGGTTCCGTTTTTCGGACTTCCACCACATAACCGCGGCTTCCTTTTACTTCTTTCCATTCTATATAATATACGAAACTTTTTTTCTCGGCAAAAACTCCCGAGAATACGGAAAAGAATATTAGAATAAACTGAAATACAATAGCGAAAGTTTTTCCGCGGAACAAGAACATGCCTTCTCCTTAAGGGCGGGCGCCGCTGGATTTTGTTTCCGGGGCTTCCAATTCTTCCCTAAGTAATATTTTGAAATCCGCTTCTGATCTTAGGTTAGGGTCAGTATCCGATTCTATGGTCCACCGAAATGTTCCTACATCCAGTTTTTCCAAATCTTTGAATACCAACCTGTCACCTTTTGTCTTTTTTTCATAGATTAGCTCGTCGCCTGAGCCTCTCTTATAAAAAAGACGAAATTTCCATTCGCTTTGTTTCTGTTTGGCGGAAAATTTCCAGCGGAAAGAGATACTTTCTTTGCCTGTCATATCCACCAAAGTGCCGTTTTTCGGAAAATCTACGGAAAGTTCGGAATTTGCCTGCGTTTCTGGAACCGCAAGATTGCCCTGTTTAGTTTCTGCAACCTGGATCACCGGAAGAGAGATGGAAAATTTACGCACTTCAGAGAATGTTTCCGTTCCGGCAAGATTTGTATAAGACTGCACTCTCCAATAATAAGTTCCAGGATCCAGTGTAAGAGAAAAATTCGTACGGAATACTTGTGTCTCGGACAAATTTCCAAAATTAGGATCGTTAGAGATCTGTAATTTATAGCCGCTTGCTATCTTTTGTTTTGCCCAGGAGAAGGCGACAGTCCTATCTTCTTGAGAAAGATCTTTTTTAGGATAATGTAATTCGACGGGGAAATTAGGAAGAACTCTGAACTTTCTTACTTCGGATACTTTTTTTCCATCCTTGGAGTTAATTCTCCAAAAGTAGATCCCTTCCGGAAATTTTTGTTTATAATAAGGTTCTTTGGAAGGCCGTTTAGAAATATAAACGGAGAAGTCTCGTCTAGGAGAAATTTCTAATATACCTTCTTCTCCACCTTCCCAACGGAATTCGACAGTCTGCTCTAGTTCTGCCGGGAAATATCGATGCGAATCTTCAGGACTTACTAGGTTCCAACTTTGGCCTAGTTTATTCCCATTCAGAGAACTTTCTTTTTCACCTAGTGTTTGTTTAACTGTTCCATCTTCGGACCATTCTACCTGTCCTCTTTCTACATCTACTCTGGTGCCGCTTCCGTTTTTGGTAACTTGGAATTTAGAACCTAATTCAGCTTCTAAACCTACCGTTCCTGCGATTACAGAGAGTACTTTTTTTCCGCTCTCTACTAGGATATTCCCTTCGTTCAGATCCAAATTTTCTTTATTCTCTTTTAGCTGGAGAACTACCATGGACTGAGGATCTAATTCTATCCGAGTTCCTGATTTTAAAAATACTACTGCTTCAGATGCTTCGTCCGTTCGGATAGAATCCCTATCGTAAACAGGCATTCCTTGGTCTAGATCTTCCCATAACATTCTATCCGGAAATTTTCTTTGTGCGGTTTTGTATCGGAAGGAGACGGTTCCCATGATCTCTTTTCCGACTCCACCGTTTGATTTGGATTCGAAATATAGAAGATACAAAGATAGAAAGAGTACGATAAAGCAGCCTATACCAACCTGCCATTCTCTTTTGTATATTCTCCAATCCATATCTTATTCCGCTATAGCCTTAGAAGGAGAATCAGGTTCAGGTATTCCGCAAACTTTGCGTAGCTCTTGTATATTTTTAGGGCAATCAGGATCTTCTAACCAACCTAATACTGCATAAAGTTTTTGCGGTTTTTCTTTTCCTCGGATCCAAACAGGAGGAAGTTCTTCGAATTTATAATGATCTTTTACTTTTTCATAAGATGTTTCCGAAACCAATATATCCGTTCCGAATTCTTTCGTTAAATATTCTATACGAGAAGCAAGATTGACTGCGTCTCCAATAACTGTGAACTCGAGTTTTTTCTCGGAACCGATCTGACCTACTACCACAGGTCCCGTATTAATTCCACATCCGAATCTTGCGAGAGGCCTTCCAATCTCATTCCCAATACGATTGAATTCGAATAAGGCGCTTCTCATCAGAAGTGCGGAGTTGATCGCATTCCTTGCATCATTCTCATCCGTGTACAATGCGCCCCAGTGAGCCATGATCGCGTCTCCGATGAACTTATCCACAATGCCTTCTGTGAGATAAATACATTCCACCATTTCGGTGAAGTATGCATTTAGGAAATCAACCACCTCACTCGGTTTTAATTTTTCCGACATCCCAGTGAAGTTTCTTAAATCAGAGAAGAATACTGTTACATCTTTGGTGACGCCGCCTAAAGGCATATCTCCTGCAAGTGCGCGTTCTGCGATTTCCTTGTTCACGAATTTTCCGAAAGTATCTTTGATCTTCTCTCTTTCTTCTAATCCATGAGCCATCTTAAGGAATGAGTTTGTTAGAACTCCAACCTCATCCCTGGTTACAGGTTTGATCCCTACTTTATAATTCCCTCTTTCAATCTGTCTTGTGGCACTCAATAGATTGATAAGTGGAACCGTTAAAGTTCTGGAGAATAGGAATACCACTAAGAATGCGAGACTCAAGACTGAGATCAGGATATAAAAATTCTGCCTTCTGATCCTATAAACTGCTTCGAAAGCTTTGTCCGCTTCAATGGAAGACACAACTGCGAGGTTTCCATCTTCTAATTGCTGGAAAGATCCTAGGGTTTCTTTTCCTTCAAAGATAGAAGTTTGAGAACCGTTGTCTGCGGGACTTCTTAATAAAAATTGGACTAGAGGATTTTTAGAATAATCTTTAGCAGAAACCGTTTCTGATTCTTCCGTATGAGCGATTAATCTTCCTTTTGAGTCTACTACCCAAATTGCAAATAATTCAGTTTGTAAAGCGGACCGGGCGGCTTCCCAAAGATCTTGAGGAGAAATTAAGAAGAAGCCATGTCCTTTTCCGGATTTATCCTTTTCTATAAAAAGTACAGTAGGGAATCCGAATTTAGAGCTAATATTTTCCAATCGAGTGGATTCGAATTCGGAAGCGAAATATTTTTCCTTTTCCTCTTTGGGGATGGAAGACCATAAACCGCGGATCTCATCTTCTTCTTTCCTAAGATCTCGGATGAACCTTGGATTAAAAACAAGTGCAGATTCTCCCTGTTCGTATTTTCCCCAAGCGAGAATTTTAGGATGAGTGGAAAAAAATCCGGAGATATAAGCAGGGGGAGAAGTTTTTTTAGAATCGGAACCTTTAGAAGGACGAATATCTCTTTTATCCGAAAACTCGGATGACTTATTAGAAAGTTCTTTGATCCTAAGACCTACTTGTAGTCCGGTTAATCTCGCCAAACTCAGGTTATACTCTTGGATCAATGATACTGTATAATTCCGGAAAAGACTTGTTGCGAGTCCGATCACAAGACCCATACTTACCACTACAATCGCAGAAACGATTGCAAGAAGTTTAACTCGAATAGTGATCCTAGACGCTTTAAAATCTTCTCCATGATTTTTAGGAGGCTCTTGTTTTTCTTTTTTAGGTTTTTCAGATATTATATTAGGCGAATATGGTGTATATACTTTGGTAGGTTCTTCTTTTTTGCCGGAAAGGATCTCCTGCATCAATTTTACGAATTCATTAGATTCGTTTTCGGAATAACAAACAAGTACGGAACCTAAATGAGATCTAAGAAAACGATCTAATTTTCGCGCAGAGTCAGGAGAAGAACGGAACTTTGCACCGTCCATCGTAGAAAGACGAATCTTATCCTCTTGGAGTTTTTTCACCAAGTCTTTGAATACTTGGCTATTCTTCCAACCGCTTGCTTCCGATTTAGTTCCCCAAAAAACTACCTCTTGGATACCTCTTGTATGGATCTCGTCCATCCATTCGGAAAGATTTCCGCCTTCTTCCGGAAATTGTCTAGAGTATGCGGACATAGTGTCCGTCAGGGGAACTTCTAAAATTTGATTTTTTCCGACTCCCTCTTGCATGGGGATAGGAGTCTCTGAAATCTCTCTAGTTTGTCATTACAAAATCCAATTTTATCTCCCTTTAGATTTGCCCTCGGTTTGCCACATAATTCGGCACTTCCATTTTTTCTTTTCTATAAAATACTTCCTCTTAATTTAGGAGAATGATTTGGATGGACTCGGTTTTAGGTTCTAATTGGTTACTAGGAGCAATTTCGGTTATTTCCGGAATTCTTTTGGGCTATCTTTTCGGTGGGTTCATAGTTCCGAGACTTGCAAAAACTCTCACAAAAGATAAGTTAGATACCAAACATCCTCTTTACACGGCACTTCTCTCCTTAGTTAGATTTTCCTTTTTTATTTTTGGATTATATACTGCTCTTCGGTTCTTAAAATTAGATACTTCCTCGGAAGAAAAAATTTCTCTTTATCTAAAAGTATTCGGCATCTTGGTATTCACATTTTCCTTCGCAAGAGTTGGTTCGGGTGCTTTTACTTTATATTCTTCAAAGGCAGAAGGACTTCTGCCCTCCGCATCTATATTAAACAATATAGTTAGAATTCTGATTTTACTCACTGGAGGTTTAGTCGCATTACAAACTCTGGGTATCTCCGTTACTCCTGCTTTGACTGCATTAGGGGTGGGAGGTCTTGCATTCGCATTAGGTTTGCAAGAAACTCTTTCCAATTTGTTTGCGGGACTTGGAGTTTTGCTCGGTAAAAAAGTAGCCGTAGGAGATTATATTTCTTTGGAAACAGGAGAAGAAGGTCTGGTAGAAGATATCAACTGGAGAACCACTTCTCTCAAAAAAAGAAATGGAAGCACGATCATAATTCCGAATGCGAAAATGTCCAAGACTACTTATACGAATTATAGCCTTACAAACACGGGACTTTGGACCGAGTTAGAGATCAGTATTCCTAAAGAAGGAAATCTGGAAAAGTTGGAATCTATTTTGAAACAGGCCGCAAATTTTTCCTTAACAGAGATCTATGGAAAAAATGGTTATAATGAATCCAAAATTTCATTTCGTTATGTTTCTTTTGGCCAATCTAATATCGATTTGGTGGTCCATCTCCCTTTAAAAAACATAGATGACTCAGGACAAATTAAATCCATTTTCATAAAATCCTTGCATTCCCAATTTAGATCGGAAGGAATCGATAACATATCCGCGAAAGCAGTAAAATAATTCGAATCAAACTAATCTATTCGCGGAAATCAGTCGTAATAGAGATCGTATGCGAAACGTTTTAGAAAACAAACTTTGGTTTTACGCTCACGTCCTTAGCTTGGATGTATGCCTTGGCGTTTTAGGTTCCGGAGCCTTGGCTGCAGTAGTGACGGGCGCCAAGATGAAAACAGTTTGGTGGTTTCTTCTTTCCCTAAGCGTTTGGGTCATCTACACCTTAGATCATTTATTAGATGGAAAAAAGGTGGGGGAAGATTCCATCAATCCGCGTCACAAATTCCACTACGATCATTCCAAAGTTTTGACAATACTCTGCACAATTGCGGCAATCATTTCCGCAGTTCTCGCATTCTTATTATTAAGAGAGATCGTTTTATTAGGCGGAGTATTATTATCAGCTTTGGCTATTCTTCATCTAGGGATCGCCCGTTGGGGAAAGATACGTTTCGGAAAAGAATTCTCAGTAGCATTGATCTATACTTTAGGTGTCTGGTTCGGCCCTCTATTGGTTGTTGGGTTTCGTTCTTGGACAGTTCCCCTTCTTCTTTTCTTATTCTTTTTAGGCACCGTTCTAAATTTAGTAATGAACTCTCTCATGGAAGCAGAGTTAGACGCTAAGGAAGGCCAAGTTTATCTATTAGGAGTTCTTTCTCCCAAGCTTGCTAAGGAATGGGTATTACGATTGTCCTTGCTCGGATTTCTGGCTGCCTTAGTATTGGCCGGCGGAATACGGAAATGGGCGCCGGGCACCTCGGTTTCGGCCTCTTTGGTGATCGCTCTGATCTGTGCAGTTCCGGGTGGAATCCTGCGTTACGCAGATAGATTCCAAGATTCTCAAAAGTATAGGATTCTTGGAGAGGGAGTTTTTATCTTGGGACTGGTCCCTTGGTTTTTAAACTTCTATTAGATCCTTAACCGCCTAAGAAATTAAATATCGGAGATAAAAATATGGGAGAATTTTTCAAAGACAAAGTCGTGTGGATTACAGGAGCTTCTTCCGGGATCGGCGAATCTTTAGTTAAAGAAGCCGCGAGAAGAGGAGCGACTTTAGTTCTTTCTTCCAGAAGAGAAAAAGAACTCAAAAGAGTTCGCAAAGAGAACGGATTAACGGATTCAAACAGCATGATCCTTCCTTTGGATCTAGAAGATTATAAAAAGTTAGGAAAAGTCCCTTCTCAAGTTATTAAAACTTTCGGAAAGATAGATGTTCTCATTAATAACGGTGGAATAAGCCAACGTTCCCTAGCTCATGAAACTTCCTTAGACACTTATGAAACTTTGATGAAGGTAAATTATTTCGGCAATATCGCTCTAACTCTTGCAGTACTTCCTCATATGAGAGAAAGAAAACAAGGTTGGGTTTCCACAATTGCAAGTGTTGCAGGACTTATCGGAGTTCCATTGAGAACCGGATACTCTTCCACAAAATTCGCATTAACGGGTTTTTATGAAGCGCTCAGAGCTGAAAACGCGAAAGAAAATCTGAAAGTTACTTTAGTCTATCCTGGTTTTGTGAAGACCAATATTTCACATAACGCACTTAAAGGAGATGGAACTCCTCAAAAGAAAATGGATAAGGTAATCGAGAACGGGATCGATGCGGACGAATGCGCACGCAAAATCCTGGATGCCATCGAGAACGAAGATCTGCAAGTGATCATCGCCGGTGGAAAAGAGAAATTCGGTCTGTTCCTAAGACATTATTTCCCTAAGTTTTTCGCGAAATTTTTGTCCAAGACTGCAGTTACCTGAGCTTGTAGGAATTCCTACATGGGTCAAGGCTCGCCCCCTCCCTGCATTGGGTGGGGGGGAGTGGCCCGTGGGAGCCCGTTCGCCTTCTATCATAAAATCGTAAAATTCACAAATACAAATTTCTGCGGATTTTGTAGGAGCTCCTACATTTTAGCGCAATAAGAATGTTCTTGACTCAGTGAAAGAGCCGACCTGCCGTTTCCAATTTAAAACGATATCTACTTCCTCATCTTCCAAACAAACCGTATCTTTTCATTCCGAAAATCTTCCGGATGAGTTTGTTTCGTGATATCCTGAATATCTTCCCACAAAAGTTCATCCGCATCCAATTTGAACTTCCGGAAATTCGTAGAGAAAAAGAGGATCGCACCTGGAGCAGAAAAATCCCTAAAAATCGAATTTAGTAAAAAAGAATAATCTCTCTGCACATCAAAAATATCTCTCATCTTCTTACTATTAGAGAACGTAGGAGGGTCTACTATGATAAGATCGTATTGTATTCTTTTAGGATTATTTCTTTCTCTCTTCAACCATTCAGTAATATCTTCTCTAATAAACTCATGTTCTTCGTGAGAAAACCCGTTTAGTTCAAAGTTTTCCTTGGACCAATCCAAGTATTTTTGAGAAAGATCGACGCTGGTGATTTTTTTTGCACCACCGTCAGCAGCATATACGGAAAATGCTCCCGTGTAAGAATATAAATTTAAAACATTCTTTTCTGAGGCTTCTTTCCTAAAAAGATCTCGAGTAGTCCGATGATCCAGAAAAAGTCCTGTATCAAGATAATCACTTAAGTTTATCTTAAATATCAGCCCGCCTTCGTTTGCTTGGATGGATTTCTCTTGGGTATCCAACTTTTCGTATTGCAGATTTCCTTTCTTGCGCTCCCTGGTTTTCCAAAACAAATTTTCAGGAGTAATTTGAAGAATTTCGATTATAAAGTTTCGGATTGTGTCTCTTTCCGATTCTCTTTCTTCGTCGGACATCGGATAAGAATTCAAGTATTCTGAAACCAGGCAAAAATTTTCATATAGGTCTATTACGATCGGAACCTGCGGAATGTCACGATCGTAGATCCGAAAACAGGTAATCCCTCTTCTTCTCGCCCATTTTTTCCAATGTTTGGACATCCTAGTCAGGCGATTGGAGAACATTTCTAAATGTTTCATAAATATATTAAAATTATCGAATGCTTATATGTAGTTTTTTGCCTAAAACTTTGGCAACTTTTTCCAAAGTAGATAAACGAATATCTTCTGCATGGTTTTCCATGCGAGAAATTACGCTCTTTTTAGTTTTCAGTCGAACGGCAAGATCTTCCTGAGTGAATCCTTTTTTGATCCTAAGTTCTCTTAGATAAAGCCCTATTTTAAAATCATTAAATCCAGTCTCAAAATTCTCCGCAAATTTCGGATCTTTTTTCTTTCGTTTATTAATGTATTTATTTAAATCACTCATCGATTTAACCTATTAAAATAATTCTTCCTGTATTTTTCCGCTCGTTCGATTTCTTTGTTGGGAGTTTTTTGGGTCTTCTTTTGAAATCCATTAGTTAAAATTAATGTATTTCTTGCGGCCCAGAAACCGAAAATTCTATAAGCATTCGAGCCATAATCGATCCTGCATTCCCAGATCTCATCACTTCCGCTCATCTTTTTGAAAAATTGTTTAGAGATAATCTCTCCTTCTCCAATTATTTTTAAAACCCATATTATCTTCTGAGCGATCTTGGCGGGTTGAGAATCTAAAAATTCCTCTACCGGATATCTTCCGCTTTCTGTCTTAAAAAATTCGATCCGATTCATCCGGATCGAAGGTTAGCTTTTATGCTAACCAATGTAAAATAGAATACCAAATTGAAGCAAGCTATAAACTAGAATATTGATTCCGCCGGATCTTGAAGAAAGAAAAATGCCCGTTTCATTTCTCCCAAAGTTTCGGATCCACCTCTACTAAGGGATAAACTTTTGCATCCCCGTCGTTATAATGCCACCATTCAGAACTGATCTGTTTGAATCCATGCTTTGTTAAAATTCCAACAAGGACTTCCAAATTTTTAGAAACAGTCGGTTCCAGGTCCTTACGAAAAGGAGAAGCTTTATACGTAAATTCATCGTAAAGACTTGGCATTTCCAATTCTTTTCCTTCCGAATCTATAAGAGTAAGATCTACTGCTCCTCCTCGGTTATGAACAGAACCGCCCCTTGTAGGATTTCCAACATATCTTGGATTTGGGACCTTCTCCCATAAAATTTTTTGTGCATAAGGAGGACGATATCCATCCCAAATTTTAATTCTGTATCCGTAGCTTTGAAATTCAGTGTTAGCGGCTTTTAATTTTTCTGCCGTTTCTTTTCTGAGCAAACAGGTTTGGAAAGGATAGATGATTGTGCCCGTAAAATTTTCAGATGTAGAATAACGCAGATCTATCTGTATATTCGGATCTATATCTTTGACGTTTACGAGTCCTTTTTCGATCTTTATAGGCCGTGCGCTTTCCTCTAATTTTGGGATTGGGGGTTTTTGGCAATAGAAGAAGATAAATAAAAGAAAGATCAGGCCAAAACTGCGGACTCGCATACAAGAGTGATTTCAGCCCTTAAACTTTGTGTCAAATCAATACTAGCCCGCGGGCTTCGACTATAGTCTTCCCGCAAATACGAATCTAGTCTTATAGTAATTCTCATCCAAAGAATTGACCGTTACACCTTTGACAACAGAAGCATGTACAAACTTTCTATCCTTTAGATAAACTCCTACGTGACTGATCTTCTCGCCATATATATTAAAAAATACTAAATCTCCCTCTTGCAGATCGGACTCTGAGATCTTTTTGACCTGTTTTGAGATACTGTCGGAAGAGCCTGCAATTGTTTTGGAATATGCTTTTTTTACTAGCTTTGCGGCGAGACTAGAACAATCTATTCCGGATTCGTCTTTTCCATTGTCTTTATGAGGAGTTCCGATCCAATGCTGGGTTTCTTTGAACAATTCCAAATTATCTTTGGGATCGATCTCTAATTTCCAAGTTTCATAAAAGTATTTGTGAACTTCTTTATCGGATAAGGATTTTGCTTGGTCTGCGACAAGTACCAAAGCGAAAAAAGGTATGATCAAAAAAGAAAGCGCTCCCGAGTTTGGGAGAACTTTCTCTTTCCATAAAACTAGAATTTTTTGGATTCCGTTCAAGATCATGTTTATCTGACCCCTTTAGAACGGATCTGGTTTCTTTTTTTTTCGAGTTCGGAGTGATTATAATTTTACGTTTTTCAACCGATCTCCCAAACAAACTCTCTTATCTTTTCGCTCACCATATCCGGCATTGTTCTTTGGATCCAGTGATTGCTATCATAAGTATATTCTTTATAAGAATCACAGATCCTTTCATGAAGTCTGTATAACTCCGGTCGGATTGCAAAATCTTTGAGAGGAATTAGAACCTGGACCGGAGCCTTGATATGTTTCGGTTCCGGATACTTCTCCCCTCTAAGTAACTCTCTATACAAATTCACATTGGAAACTGTGGTCGCAACGATCTCTTCTTTGGATTTATTTCTAAGTGTATCATTCTTAGGAACTCCCCCAGTATTCATCGTATACTTCCAGAAAAACTTACTGAAAGTTTTCCAGATCCATTCAGGAACAAAAGGAATTTGAAAATATAGAATGTACCAAGATCTTTTGAGCTGAGAAAGTGCCTTATACAAAGAAAGCGGGTTCCCAGAAAGAGCCATTTGAAAAGCGCTTCTACGTCCAAGCACCGGATGAGGCCCACCCATTGCGGTATATGACTTTGCCCAAACTGATTTTTCTTCGTCGGCAACAAATGCCCAACTGATCAAAGATCCCCAGTCATGTGCAACAAGATGTACAGGTTTATCGTTACCTACAAATCGGATTACTGATTCAAGATCTTCGAATATTCTGCGAACATTATATGCTTTTTGTTTTTTAGGTTTATCCGATTTTCCTGAACCTCTTAGATCCAACGCGGCCACATTATAATCCTCTTTTAAGGATTCCATCTGGTAGGACCAGACCCTATGATCGTCAGGGTATCCGTGAACGAAAAGAACTGTGGGTCTGTTCGGTCTTTCTTTCGCCGTATGATTGTATTTTACATACAAAGAAACATCACCGTTATGAACGAAAGTTTCCGTCCAAACTTCCTTCTTTTCCTTTTTTGCTCCGTTTTCCAGTTGGGTAGCCGCCATATTTTCGCCTCTTTTCGTTTAAGAAAATTTTTGTCCTAGTCTTTCCATTCCTCTTAAGAATCCGGGAGACAGCCTAGTCAAGAAGCGCAAAAACTTCGCAGTAAATCCTGGGAAGACATGCATCTTTCTTTTTTCAATTCCTCTTACTATGGCTCGAACCACCATTTGAGGACTGTCTACGATCAAAGAAGGAACTACTTTCGGTTTATCCGTTCCGAATTGTTGAGAATGTAGAATATTTGTATTTGCGAAGAAAGGATACACGTTAGTCGTATATATTCCCTGATGTCTATAACCAGAATCTAATGCTTCTCCCAAGGCTCTGATCCCGAATTTGGAAACGGAATAATACACTAACTCGCCAGGAGCTGTGATCCCAGCACATGAAGATAAATTTACGATCTGTCCGTATTTTCTTTCCAACATTGCAGGTAAGAATAAACGAGAAAGATAGATTGGAGCGTATAAGTTTACGTCCAAGATCAATTTCCATTTGTCCATTGGAACATCCAATAGCCTACCACCGAACGCTAAACCTGCGTTATTTACCAGAATATCTATCTTAGGTTGGATCTTGATCGCTTCTTTATACGCTTTCTCGCAACCGGATTCGTTACTTAAGTCCGCCGCAAAACTTCCGAGTATTTTTCCAGGAACTGCTTTAGAATTTTCTAAATAGAATTCCGCCTTGGTTTCCGGCGCCTTCATGTCCGTAAGTACTAGATTGGCGCCTTTTTTTAATAGTTGTTTGGTTAATTCTTTACCGAAACCACCGCTTGCTCCGGTGATTAAAATATTTTTCCCGCTTAATCTGCTCATGCAATTTCCTTATACTTATGCTCAGGGGATTCAAAGATTGTCCTACTCAATTCAAGATTATCTTCTTGTTCCGGATGAAATCCAGGACGGAAGTATCTGAAGAATGCACCCGCAGCATGAAAGAAGACCTTTTCGTCTATAAAGATAAAACGAAAAGCATCTTTTCTAGTTTTCCATTTAAAAGTAAGTCCCTCTTGCCAAAGAAGAATTTCGGCACCTATAAATGTTGCCGCCCAGAATACGATCGTCACTCCGAGGAAAGTAATCATTCTTCTGAAATAATTTCCGCTGATATCCAAGAATACATCGTAAGCAGCGGATTTATGCTCTATCTCTTCTGCTGCATGCCATTCCCAAAGTCGTTTCATCTCTGATTCCGCTTGGTCTAATGCCTTGATCTGCAAACCGATAGTAGCAACCAGAGAGGTATAATGTTCCGCGCCTGCAGTCGCCGCCAAACAAGACTTAGCTGATAATATTTTTTCTACAAAATTTACGAAGAATGAATTCACAAAATCAGTGAATGTTTTGATCTTAAAGCCCTGATCTTCCAGTATTTTCCAGGTTTTTTTATGTTCTCCGGCATGTTGGGCTTCTTGGCCCATGAATGCTTTTGCATTTCGGAGAACTCTCGGATCTTTGATACTTGGAAGGAATTTCTGGATACTTCTGATAAAGAATCTTTCTCCGTCAGGAAAGAATAGAGTCCAAGTATTCAAAATATGCGTTTTATAAGCGGAACCGTCCATCCAGTGTTTACTGGTTCCGTTCTCGCTGAATTCGAATTTAGGTTTTCTGACCGGATAAAAATGAAAATCCTTATCCTGTAATATTTCGCTGCTCATAATAAGCCTTCTAAATTAAATTTATTGAATGTATTTCGTTTAAGCCGGAACTTTTTCTTTCTGTTTTTTTGAATTGGCGACCGGCTTGGAGGACTTAGATTTTCTCTTTTCCTTCCAAAGGTTTACATGAGGTAGATCCTCATCCAACCAATACGCTGTGGAATCCGTAACCACTAAGATCTCTTCCCATTTTGCTCCGAAAGATTCGGATTCTTTGGAACCGTTATATATCTTACCGATATGAGGTTCTACCGCCCAGAGTCCAGGTTCTGCTCTGAAGTCGGAACCTTCTCCCCATAATGGTGAATGTCCGGAAACTCCAGGGATTAGATCTTTTATCATTTGAGGGAATAAGTATGCGAATGTTTGGAATGGAAATCCATTCACTCTTCCACCGGGAAAATTATAAGCAGGAAGTCTTCCTACCTTATGACCTAAAACTCCTTGGGGATAGATAGAATGACAGTTAACATATCCGGATGCACGTATTCTTGCGTCTACTTCCAGATAAATTTCGGATAAGGTTCTTTCTTCTAAAACCCTTCTTAAAATTAACTCTCTATATTCTTCTAAATTTGCGAGTGCCTTATCATGTTCCGGATTTTTTCCGAATGAGAATGCGTAACCCACATCTGCCGCTCTTCCTGCAAACGTAGGAGCTACGTCTAGGATCACTGCCATACCTTCTTCTAATCTGCGGTTAGAAGGTTGGAACTTTCCGCCGAAATGTGGAAGTAAACCTTCTCCCTTTCTTAAATAATTCAGAGAGAGTGGGCGTTTAAATCCTCTGAATGCGGTTCTGTCCCCGAACCATGCGAAACCATAATGAAAGAAGGATGTGCCTCCCGCGTTTCGGATATAATCGTCAATTTTGCGAGCTGCTTCTTTTTCGGTGATCCCAGGATACAATTCCTTACGTACGGATTCCACTGCTTCGTAAGCCAAGGCTTGCACTTTGCGGTAGGATTCTAATTCTTCTTTAGGATATGTTTCTCGGGACATCGGTCTCTTCTCCTTCCTTGCGGAATCCGACAGGAAGGTTTTATCCTAACCGATATGCGAAAAACAATCGTCCGAACTTATAGTTTGCTACCCTTTTTTCTCCATTCTAGAGGAGTCATTCCGGTGATTTTCAAAAACTGCGCATTAAATGTGGATTTAGTATTGAATCCAACATCGTATGCTATGGATAGAACAGTTCGTTCCAGGTCCTCTAGTAGAAGAGTTTTGGCCTCTTCTACCCTAAATGAATTCAGAAATTCATTGAAGTTTTTGCCGTAGGTTTCGTTTAAAATGCGGGAAAGTTGGTGAGGAGAGACCAATAATTTTTCGGCGAAGTCCTGGATTTTCAGACTTTCTTCTTTATATATTTTATCTGCTTCTACCAATTCTTTGATACGAGTATGAAGTTGGTCCAGATCCAATCCATTCAGTTGGGTTCTCTCGTATCTTTTCTGTTGGATCTCCGACTTCAAAGAAATGAAAAAATTCGGATACCTGGAAGAGAATAAAAATACTAGAACGATCCCCAAAGTTTGGAAACTAGAACCGGCTGCTAACAAAAACTGATTTTTTAAAAAATATCCAAACCAACAAAGTTGAATAGTGGTGAATACCACAAACAGGATCGTATAAACTAGAGAAGAAAGTGGGATCTCGGTTTCCTTAGATGCCTTTCTGAATAATACCCAAAGAAAGATGGAATAAACAGTTTGGTGGATGGAACCGAAAATCGTGACTCCGGTTAGAATATCCACCTTAGAACCGAACATTGCATTTCGAATATACTCTCTGATCTCTTCCGCAGGTAGAATAGTATAAGCTATTAATTCTCCGAGTAAGAGTAAAACGGCCGGAATAAAATGTTTTCCGATATGGATCTCTCTATCCAAAGCGAATTGGACCATGTTTTTAGAGACCAAAAGTAATGTGGGACCCACCGCCCAGACCGCAGGGAAGAATGCGGGCCAGAACCATATATGATCCGCAGCCCATGGCAGCAGACCTAGGCCCAATCGACTCTCTACCAAGGCGAGAATAATGGCTAGATAGAAGATCCCACCCGGCAGCACATTTTCCCTTTTTTTAGCGAGCTCCATCGCCGCGAGAAGTAGGCAAAGTGCGGTTCCAAATTGGATCCAAAAATGAAGAAAAAAACCGGGCAGATGCTCCAAAACAAAATTCCTTCGAAACTTCGGGAGAGTAAATCGAAGGCGATAGTTTTGTCCAGCCGAAAGGGAAAATTGCAGGCTACGCCAAGGAAGGTTTGACTCTTCTACCCTTCCCCTGTTTCCTATCGGTATGAGCGATTTCGTAGAGTTGAAATTCGGAGACCAGGTCCACCGTCTTCCAGTAATCACCGGAACTGACGGGAATAAAGGAATCGATATTAGAGATTTGCATACTAAGACGGGACTTACTTCTTACGATCCCGGTTTTTTTAATACTGCATATGCCCAGAGTAAAATTTCCAGGAGGGACGCTCTCACCGGAGATTTACAGTACAGAGGCTATGACGTCGCAGAATTAGTGCATTATTCCACTTTCGTAGAGACTAGCTACCTGCTGATTTACGGAGATCTTCCCAGCGAAAAACAGCTGAAAGAATTCTCTATGAAACTTTCCAAACATAGTTTGATCCACGAAGACATGATCAATCTATTCGACGGTTTCCCAGGAAGAGCTCACCCACTTGCAGTTCTTTCGGTAATGGTTTCTTCCTTATCCAGTTATTACCAAGACGAATACGAAGAATATCTGGATCGCGGGATTGATCAAGCTGCTAGACTTTTAGCGAAGATCAGAACGATCGCCGCATTCTCCTATAAGAAAATGATAGGCCAACCTTTCGTTTATCCAGTGGATCGCCATCCATATTGTACGAATTTCTTATATATGCTTTTCTCTATTCCGTCGGTTAAATACCAACCTTCCGAAGAGCATGATAGGATCTTAAATCAACTTTGGATCTTATACGCGGATCATGAGCAGAATGTTTCGAATACTACTGTTCAGCTGATCGGTTCTACCCAGGCAAATATATTCGCTTCCGTTTCTTCTGCGATCAACGCTCTTTGGGGTTCCAGAGAAGGTGGAAGACAGGTTGCGGCAGTGGAATTGATCGAAGATATCATCAAATCTAAACTTTCAGTTCCTGAGTTTTTCGAGCGGTTCAAAAAAGGAGAATCCCAACTTCACTCCACATGTTTCGGTCACGACGCATATAAGGTGAAGAGCAAACGTTCTACTATCGCCCAAAAACTATTCACAGATTTTTATAAGCAGAAGAAGTTAGATCCAATCGCAGAAATTGCCCTACAAGTGGATGATTTCGTAAGCAAAGATCCATTCTACCTGGAAAAAAATCTGTACCCGAACCTAGAATTCTATAGTGCGATCCTATTCCATAGTTTAGGAATTCCTAAAGAACTTTTCACTGCAATGCAAGCGATCGGAAAACTTCCTGGTTGGTTGGCTCACTGGAGAGAACAAAGGATCGGTGTGAATGCATCTCATAAGGTTCGTCCACGTCAGATCTTTACAGGCGAGACTCACAGAAAATACAGACAGATCCTGGAAAGATAACCTTCTACTTTTAAAACCTCAGTTGCAATCGAACTGAGGACAAAAAAAAAACCGTCTCCTTGCGGAGCCGGTCTGAATAGGTTTCAATTCTGTAAGTTCGTTTGATCTAAGATCTAATTAATTAGACCGATTTTTATCCGATAATGCCTTCAGGAAAGATACAATAGAATCTACCTCTTCGGTGGAAAGCTCTTTTCCAAGCTGCAAATATGCCATTTTTTTCACCGCTTCCGGTAGGGTTGCTACCTTTCCATCATGGAAATAAGGAGCAGTTAAGGCTATATTTCTAAGAGACGGAACTTTAAAGAAATACTTTTCAGCATCGTTCTTACTTACTGCAGATCTTCCAACATCGGTTGTGTTTTCGTAAGGGTTTACCTGGCCTAGTTTACGGAAGCTGTTACCGCCCAATAGAGGTCCGTTATGGCATTGGATACATCCTGCACTTAGGAAGGTTTCCAGTCCCTTCTGCTCTTCAGAAGTTAAAGCCCTGTGATTTCCAGCTTGGAACTCGTCGAAACGGTCTCTTGTAATCAAGGTCCTTTCGAACGCAGCAATCGCCTCTGCCAAATTGTCATAGGTAATCTTTTTGTCCTGATCGGGGAAAGCTTTTGCAAATAGATCCACGTATTCAGCGATTTCAGAAAGCTTTTTCTCAACAGCCGCTTCGGATGGCATAGCCATTTCCACTGGATTTAAGATCGGTCCTTTTGCCTGAGCCTTTAGGTCTGCCGCTCTTCCGTCCCAAAATTGAACGAAATGGAATCCAGCGTTCAGAGATGTAGGAGAATTCCGATCTCCATTTTTTCCGAGAGCACCCGGAGAAGTAGGAAGATTGTCCACTCCAGCGGTCTTTCCTAAAGTTCCGTGGCAGGAACTGCAGGATTGTGAATCGTTGATAGAAAGACGTTTTTCGAAATAGAGTTTTTCGCCTAAAGCAATCTTAGCAGGAGTATCCTTTTCGGAACCCGGCATTTTTTCCGGAAGAATTCCAAAGGAAGTCTTCGCGTCTTGCATAAGCTGTTTTGTTTTCTCGGATGGACCACATGCCGAGACCAGGGCCAAAATTAGACCCAAGTACAGTATTTTTGTATTCTTCATTTTTCATCACCACAGATTAGAATCATTCTAATCTTGTGTAGAATCCCCGGAGCAGAATTTGAGACAACTCTTTTTCAGAAGAATTCGATTTCTCTTCCGAAAAATTCGGTTATGAGTGCAATCTGAGTTCGAATTCGAATTTTCCGGGCTCACTTAGCAGGAAAAATCTTGCTCCTAACTTTTCGGCTCTCACTTTCAGGTCCGCCTCAAGAAGAGTAGAAGGTTCTTCTTTTGTTTCTACAACTCCAGTTGCCTGTAACCTGAGTAATATAGAGTCTCCTTCTTTTCCCCAGAAAATTTTGGATTCACCTGACCTTCTCGCACCTATCTTTACCGCGTCGGAGAAGATCCTTTGGACCTGTAGGCATTCGTCTATTCTCAAAAACTGGGAAACGGTTTGGATCTCCGAATGGGAGAATAACGGGTTTTTCAGGACGAATTTTCTCATTTCATCTTCTACTAATTCTTCTTTTCCACCCTGATGATGCATCAGGTCCAAAATATCCCTGACTCCGGATAAAGTTTGACTGAGTTCGTTTTTAAGTTTAGAAAGCGATTTATCGGAACTTTCTTTGGATTCCAGTTGATCGATAAGAGAATGAAATCCTTTATCCATGGATTGATCCACTAAGGTAGCATACTTTGCTTTTTCCTCGGCGTTTAACCTAAGTTGTTCGTTATACTTGGATTGTAATTCCGCAAAGGTTTCGACCTTCTCCAGATCTTTAGTAAATCTTAATGATATAATATAAGAATTGAATGCGATAAACCCTACGAGTGCTGCCGGAAAACTATAAGGCATGAGGAAGTAAACTTCGTATAATCCCCAGATCACGTCGTTCAACATAGAAATCGCAAGTATGATCCCGGAAAGAAATACTGTTCTGGCTCTATCTTCCTTCTGCCACCATGCGTATCCTAATATTGCCAATAGGATCAAGCTGTAAAATGGAGGAACATGCATGAAGAAGGAATACAGATAGATAAGTTCTTCTTCTCCCAATACAAAAACAGAAAGGACAAAAATGAACATTGTGCTCATTAAGATGGCCATCCATTTGGCTCCGAACTGTTTCGGATACATTGTCCTCAGGATCATGTATACAGAAGGAACCAAGCACGCTTCGCAGAAATATTCCATTCTGATACGCAAATCTAAGGTCAATTCAGGTGTAAGAACATACTGAAGGCCAGAAGTTACGAATGAATAGAAGGCTACTAAAAAGCAAAATAATGAGAAAAATAATGGCACTAAATCTTTTCGATAAGATGCGAAGAAGATCAAGTGATACAAACCTACTGAAAAAATAATCGCAACTAAAAGTGTTTCCCAGATTATTTCACGGACCACTTTTAATTTTAAAGAATCTATATCTCCTATCAGGAATGGATTTCGTATTCCACCTTTTAAAAAATTTCCTCTATAATTCGAAACATTTACGATAAGTTCAGTATCCAAGGAATCCAAAAGATAGATCTGAGAATTTGGATGCGCTAAGAACTCTGTATCAAATCGATTCGTTCCATTGATCCCGTTGGCAAAGATTATTCTTTTTCCGAAATATACTGAATACACACCGGGGATTCTGGGCACATAAATGGCGAGATTCCTCTGCTCCGGAGTTTTATGGATATTTAATCTATAAGAACCATGTCCTTGTAATGTGAATTCGGGCGAATAATCCCTCCAAATTCCCGGAACAGGAAAGTATTGCCCACTTGCCACATAACCCGTATTAGGTGAATATAAATTTCCCCAACTGAATTCCCAGTCTCCTTTTAGGGGATAAATTTCTCCCCAGGGACTGGCCGCATTCATGTTTATACTTCCTTTATAGATTACAGGGTTCTTTTCGGAAGTTTTTGTAGTACAAGAGAGTAAAAGGAAGAAGGCACAGAGAAGGAATACTAGGTTTCTTTTTTTATAGGATCCATCCGATATCATACTCACATGTATATTCAAAAAGTTCGAAACTAGGAAATCAAATGAAAAACTTCGCCTAAGAAGCACTAGACTATTTCGAATTCTCATCTATAAATTCAGAGGAATCAAAACCATATACTTAAGGGATGGAAACTTATTTCCTGCTTTTTCTAGATCTTTCTATCTTAAATGCGATCCCTTGTGCATTGATCTGAGAATCGAATCCTATAAATCTTTCCTCTTTTTCTCCGAAAGGAAGATGTCGAATATGGATTTGATCTTCTAAATAAGAACGGACTCTAGCTTCACAAAAGCCAAGCAATGCCTCTCCTTCCAAACCTGTCTTTTCCGCAGAGATCAAAATATTTTTCATAACATTCAGACCTTCTTTCATTTGAGAAGCTCCTGAACGGATATCCTCCCAGACTCCGAAATGTGTGAGATAAGCTTTATCTGCACCTGTACCAAGTATCTTATCTACGGAAAGGATCGCTTCTTCCGGATCAAAATCAGTAGGCGTTGTGGAAGGAAATAATAGCGAGTCCTGTCCTTTTCTAAATAATGTATATCCTATCCCGAAAGTATCTCCTGTAAATATTCCGTTTGTTAAAGAATCATAAATGCAGAAATGATGATTTGCATGCCCTCTTGTATGCAAAAATCTGAATGTTCTTTTTTGCCAGATTAACTCTTCTCCGTCGCTCATAGTGCGAACACGATCTTTTGGTACAGGCATGATTTCGCCGTACAATTTAAAATAATTCTCTTCTCCATATACCTGGATGGAACTTTTGATCAAACGAGTAGGATCTATTACATGAGGAGCCGCTTTCGGATGAGCGAGTACGGTCGCATTTGGACAAAGTGAGATAAGTTTTCCTGTTCCACCTGCATGGTCCAAGTGAACATGTGTGATTATAATATAATCTACGGACTCTGGACCGAGCCCTTCTTCCTTCAATGCTTCTATTAGAAGAGGGACCGCGTAATTTGTATTATTTTCTACGAATGTCGCTCTTTCCCCATCCACGATCAGATAAGCGCAGGCAAGTCCTGCTTCTACATATCCGCAATCTATGGTTCGAATCTTGTCCAAAAGTTTCTCCGCAAATATTATGCAGTAGTTAGACGAGTGTTCTCCGATTAAACCACCGGATTGGCAACCTCTTTGGTCTCAATTTTCGGATTCCCTAATTTACGATCCAAATATTCGTCCGGAATAGACTGCAATGCTTCTAAAAGTAATCTAGGGCTCGGGTTAGAATACATCTTTTCTGTGAGGATCCTACGATAAGAGCGAGCTCCTCTGATCTCATGAAATGCCCCGAGTAAATGTTTCAAGATACGACTCGGTTTTTCACCTAATGCTGTTTGAGAGGAAACATATTCTTGAGTGGACTCGAAAATATCTCTGCGACTTAAGTTTAGAGGTTCTGCTCCGAAAAATTCTGAATCGACTTCGGAGAATAAGAAAGGATTTTCATAAGCGGCTCTTCCTATCATTACTCCATCTACTTTGTCCATATGGGAATGGATATCCGAAATGGCTTTAACTCCCCCGTTCAATTCTATCAAAAGATCAGGAAAACTTTTTTTGATAGAATACACATCCTCGTAACGTAATGGAGGGACGGTTCTATTCTGAGCTGGGCTTAAACCTTCTAATATTGCAATTCTTGCATGTATTGTGATCCTTCTAGCACCTGCTTGGCTTACGGATCTCACGAACTCATACAAGTCCTCTAATGTTTCTTTTCCTCGAACACCGATACGACATTTTACGGTGACCGGTATTGAAGTTTTAGAATCCATTTCCGAGATACAATCAGCAACTTTATTCGGGTCCTTCATTAAACAGGCTCCGAAATTTCCTTCTTGCACCTTATCACTTGGGCAACCCACATTTAGATTGATCTCCGAGTATCCGTATTCTTCTCCAATCTTAGCACATTCAGCAAGTTGGGAAGGATTGTCCCCGCCTAACTGCAAAGAAACAGGAGATTCTTCCTGAGAAAAACGTAAGAATCTATGTTTGTCTCCCCTTAGGATGGCTCCGGTAGTCACCATTTCCGTATAGAATAAAGAATGTTTAGTGATCAGTCTTAAGAAAAAACGAAAATGCCTGTCCGTCCAGTCCATCATGGGGGCTACGGATACGGGGTATAAGATAGGCTGTTTTTTTTCGAAAGACATATACTTCGACTAATACGATCCTCGGTTTTCGGTGTGAGCAGTCAAGCCCCATGAAATGGGCTTGGTTTGATTTCCGACCGTTTCAATTTGGTTCTGGACGATGGATTCTAAGAGACTAAATCCGGATTTTTTCTTAAAATTAATAACCTGCTGCCTATTTCTGATTTTCTCTTCCTGTAAGAGTATGAGCGGGATTTTAGATTCTATTATTATCAATGCGGGTGCGGAATATACCGCCTTAGATTTTTTTACACATCCATCCAATGTACAGGGAATACCTATCAGTAAGTTCAGTGCTCCAGGTTCGGACACGGATACAAGCGTGGTCAGCAGGGATTCCACAACGACTCGAGCATTTTACTCTATAGGATCCGTTCCAAGTAGGATCCCAGGCACAAGAGATATCAAAGGATTTTTTTCCTTTTTAAGCGGACTCGCTTGGTCTTTCAACCTAACTTCTCCCAGAACATATAGAGGAAATCTGATCAATTATCCGGACGATGGGAGACGTTATCTTGCATTTGACGAATATGTTTCCAATCAACTATTTCCCCTTCCTCCTCAGTTAGGTAGAAATATGGAATACACTTACGAAGACTATCAGATGTATTTCACACTTTATTTAGGCTATTATGAAGGGAAAAATGTGAACTTCGGCGTCGGGCCGATATACGGACTCGCCGTCTACAGAATGGACATTATAGAAAGAGAACAAAGAATTTCCAGCGTTAAGAACCAACTACAAGAACTAAAAGGGCTTCGTTTATTATTAGAATATAATATAGGCCAATACTTTCCGGACACTATTCTTTATAATGCATATTTATTTTTAGAAGTCACAAGTTTCGGAGACTTGGATGGGAAAGGTTTGAATATCAAAAATCAGGTCGCAACTGCAAACGGGCTACCTGCTCCTTCTCTTTATATGAATATGACTACTTACAGGATGGGAATCAGAAAAGAAATACAACTCTCTAAAGAGCCTCACAAAAAAGAAGAAGGGCCTGCATATCCTCCTTTGCAGAACCTGCCGTCCGCCGGTCTTCCTCCTAAAGAAGACAACAAATCAGACTCGGAAAATCCAGGATGATCGACTGGAAAGAAAACGGCACTCCCGTTTCCAGAGAATTTAACGATATTTATTTTTCTCCTGAAAACGGATTGGAAGAAACCAAACATGTTTTCTTAAAGGGAAACAGATTGGAAGAAAGATTATCTTCTCCCGAAACTCAGCATGTATTTTCTATTTTAGAATTAGGATTTGGGACCGGCTTAAATTTTTTAGCAGCCTGGCAGCTTTGGAGAAATTGTAAAAATAAATCCAGCCTACAAGTTCTCCGATTTACATCCTTCGAAAAATATCCATTAGAAAGAGAAGATATACGAAAAGCAATCTCTGTCTTTCCGGAACTTTCAGAGCTATTGGACTTATTTTTAGAAAAATATAAACTGCTCATCCCTGGATGTAATACTTTCTTATTCGAAAAAGAAAATCTGATTTTGGATCTATGGATAGGAGATGCAATCCAACTTCTTCCGGAAACATCCGGAAAATTTGACGCGTTCTTCTTAGATGGATTTGCACCTTCTAAAAACCCGGAACTCTGGGGGGAAAATATTTCACTCCAGCTAAAAAGGCTTTCTAACAAAAATGCGAGTTTTGCTACATTTACTGTAGCAAGATCTGTTAAAGATTGTTTAAGTAGTGCCGGCTTCTCCCTTTCTAAAATTCCAGGTTATGGAAGAAAAAGAGAAATGCTTGTGGGAGTTTACGAATCAGAACCGGAACTAGACTTAAATCTGATCCCATTTTTAAGAAGAATAGGATCCAATCAAATTCCTAAAAAAGCAACTGTGTTAGGAGCCGGACTTGCAGGAGCAAGTATCGCAAGAGCTCTTGCATGGAGAGGAATTCAGGTAGAAGTTTGGGATGACCATAACGCGTTACGCGCTTCTTCCGTTCCAATGGCAGTTTCTCATCCTCATATTACCAAAGGAGAAACTCCGACCAGTTTATGGACTCTACGCTGTCTTGGAAATTCTATCCGTCGATATTCCGATCTTTTACCTAAGGATTCTTACCAAATCTCCGGCACATTACAACTTTCAGGAGAGGATCTTCCTTGGATTAGATTGGAAGAAGGAGTAAAGGCACATTCTTTAGATAAAGAATTAGCGGAACTAAGGACCGAACTGGGAGAAAACTATCCGGAAGAATCTAAAGGTATATTTTATCCCTCCGGTTTCTGGACCGACACTCCGGTCTTGACAGAAAAACTTTTAAATCATCCGAATATTATTCTCAAACAAGGAAAAGTTGGATCGATCTTTTTCGAAAAAGAGGAATGGGCATTATTCTCGGAGAATAAAGAAACCTTAAACAAAACGGAGGTTTTGATCTTAGCAAATTCTTTCGGGATAGAAAGTTTACTGCAAGGATTATGGGAAGAGTCCCCCTTCTCCCTTAGATCCGTCAGAGGACAGTTAGAAATATTAGAAGATTCGAATATATATTCCGAAAAAGATCCGATCCATGTGGGAGAAAAATATCTTACTCCATCTAAAAACGGGATCAGAGTGAACGGTTCTACGTTTAATGAGTTCGATCTAGATCCGAATGCAAAATCGAAGGATAGGGAAGAAATTTTAGAATATTCTCAAAATACATTCCTAGGTGTTCATTGGGAGCAGATCAAAGTCCGTTCCGATTTTGTTGGAATACGATCTCAAACCCCGGATAGATTTCCGATCATTGGGCCTATCCATTCTCCGGAACCGTTTCGAAAAATATACTCCGGTATGGGTCTGCCAAAAAATCGAAAGAAAGAATTCCCTTTTTTAGAACCGCAAAAAAACCTGTTTGTGTTCGGCGGTTTGGGATCCAGGGGAGTTTTGACTTCCCTATTGGGAGGGGAAATTTTGGCGGAGATTCTTTTAAACGAACCTTTATCTATCGAAAATAGCTTGTACTCTTCTCTGCATCCCTCAAGATTTCTATACCGCAAGATCCGAAATCAAGAATAAGGAAGAAGTTTCAACTTGTCTGCAAACACTGGAACAGTCTCCTCTTCGATAGAGGATTGGAAAAAGATCCTACATACCAATTTCGGGTTTTCTCAATTCAGGCAAGGCCAATGGGAAGCTGTCCAGGCGTTATTGGGAAGAAAGGATGTGCTCGCAATCCTTCCTACAGGTGGCGGAAAATCTCTCATCTATCAATTGCCTTCTTTTGCAGAGGCAAGTTCTCTTACGATCGTAATCTCTCCTTTGATCGCCCTTATGAAGGATCAAGTGGATGGTTTAAAAGCAAAAGGGATCCAAGCAGCTTATTGTAACTCTACTCAGGATGATCTGGAGCAAGTCAGAGTTTTATCCTCTGCAGCAACCGGTAAGATTAGAATATTATATATTTCTCCTGAACGAGCAGTTTCTCGTTCTTTCTTAAATTTACTTCCAAAACTTCCCGTAAGTTTGATGGCGGTGGACGAGGCACATTGTGTTTCCCAATGGGGGCACGACTTCCGTCCCGAATACAGAAAGCTACATACATTACGTTCTTATCTACAAGAAGGAACTCCTTGGGTAGCGCTTACGGCTACCGCAACTGATAAAGTTAAAAAGGATATCTCGGATAGTTTAGGATTAAAACTTCCTTTGCATGTGCAAGGAACATACGCCAGAGAAAATTTGAAATTTTCGGTAGTGTATCCGGACTCAGAAAGAGAAAAAGAAAATATACTTTTGGAGATATTAGAAAAAGGTAATTTTCAAAAATCAGTTTCCGGAAAAGTAATTATATACTGTTCCACTCGTGCAAAAGTAGACGAAATTTACGAACTTCTCCGCAAATCAGGATACAAAGTAGGAAAATACCACGCAGGAAGAACCGATTCCAGCAGAGAAAAGGCGCAAGAAGGATATTCATCCGGAAAAACGAATATACTCGTAGCCACAAACGCATTCGGAATGGGATTGGATAGCCCGAATGTACGGCTGGTCCTTCACTATCAGGTACCTTCTTCTTTAGAAAGTTATTACCAAGAAGCGGGAAGAGCCGGTAGAGACGGTAAAAATTCAGATTGTGTATTATTCTTCTTACCTGGAGACTTAAGCGTCCAAAGTTTTCTTTTATCCAAGGAAGCTAACTATAAGGGAGGGGAAACATTACTCTCTCATGTAAAATCTTATGTAAGCTCTCCTGACTGCAGACAAAAGATCTTATGTGATTATTTCGGGGAAAAAATCTCCAATTGTGGATCCTGTGACACTTGTGCGGACTCGGCGTCTTCTCATTCTGCAAGACTTGCTTATACGGAAAGAGAAAGATTAAAAGCGGAGAAGAAGAAGGAGAAAGAATCCCATATCTTCGATCCGGACGAAATCAGATCCGTAGAAGGATTGATTTCGGAATATCCTGCAAAATTCGGAAAAAAGATCATCGCAGGCACATTAAGAGGAGCAAAATCCAAGGATATACTTCGCAGAAGATTGGATAAGTCCGAATATTATTCTTCTTTAAAACATGTTCCTGAAGAATCTATTCTAAAACTTTTGGAAGATTGGCAGAAAGCCAAAAAACTTTCAGTCAAAGGGGATAAATATCCTAAAATTTATCTAACTGCATTCGGAAAACCTAAAACATCTTCAGACAATCCTGACAAACCTCGCAAAAAAATACCGCTTAGCGGTGACAAACTCATTCTAAACGAACTCAAAAATTTTCGGGACAGGATCGCAAGACGTAATAAATGGAAAAAGTTTATGGTACTCCAGAACCCCGTACTCGTTAGGATCGTTTCCCAAAAACCGGAAAGCCTGGAGGATCTAATGGCGATCAAAGGTATGGGAGAAGCCAAAGTTAGACAATATGGGAAAGAAATTTTAGCCATTTTAGAGAAGTTTTGATCTTTTCGACTTTTCATACCCCGAAAATCGCCTTGCATACATCTTAAAGATTTCCTAATATGACCAGCCGATCCATGTGCTGATTTTATACATTAGGAAAACAATATGTTTCTGATCCGCCTTATCTTTCCCTATTTCAAAGTTTCTAAAACCAAGGCCTTAAACGAGGTAAACGTCTGGCTTCAAAGTAAGGAATCAAAAGATTCCCTTCCTGCCACGGATTATATCCCTTTTATGGATAACTTAGCCTTTCAACAATATAAGGATCGAATTTCCAAAAAGATGGGGGTTCCGGAATCGGAATTGGAACTGTATAGATCGACGGAAAGAACCAAACTTTTATACAGACCGTTTTTTATACTCTTCTTCATCGGAATGTTGTATTTAGGGATCAATCTATTCTTAGAGATCCAACCTTATTTGGGAAAATCCAGATTAGAAAAACCTTTCATCGAAAATGTCCTACCGTCCGGCAAAAAAGAATTAATAGAGATGGATGGATCTTTTTGTAGATATATGATCAATAACTCCTCCGAAATAGCGGAAGATTATTTTTATATAGGTTGGTATCTATTCAGTATCGGCTCTATCTGTACATTTTTGGGCTCCATTATGGACTCTAAACATCATGGGATTTTAAAGATAGCACTCCCTTTCGTGGGATTATTCATCTTAAGTATAGCCTGGAAAATATTCGATAATTCTAAACTAGCCGGGCTTGCAGCGGGAAGATCGATGCTACATTACAACGAAGAAAAAGATGCAGATAAAAAATGTAGGCAGGAATGGGCAAATTTAAGACAGGGAATCGCAAACTTAGTACCTTCCGGAATTGATTCGGGCGATACTTCCAAATAAACTTACTCTGCTCGCATGGACCTTTTGGGTAAGTTCTTAAAATAAAGAAGGAAATAGATCTTCTTCGTCTTCGTTTCTGATCTGGGAATTTTTGGAAGAAGATTCCGGATGAGAAAGACTTAATCCTAAAAGACGGATCGGAAAAACCGCTTTACCTGATTCTAATATGAATTCTTCCAAAAGTTTGGATCCGATCCTATACAATTCATTCTTATCCATATAATAATAATCTTCGGTGATACTTCTGGTCTTCTGGGTGAAGTCGGAAAATTTTACTTTGAGAGTGATTGTTTTTCCCGGAAAAGGTTTTTGCAAAAGTCTTCTTTCCAATTCTTCTGCGATGTCCGAAAGTTCCCTGAATATCTCGGAACTATTTTCCAGATCTTTGGCAAAAGTGGATTCAGCACCTAAAGATTTTCTCTCTCTAAAAGGTTCAACCGGCCTATCATCCAAACCTCTGCACACCGCATAGAACCAACGACCGGATTTTCCAAAATTTTGATCTAATATCTCCAGGCTTTTTTCTTTAAGATCTTTTCCTTTTTTAATCCCAAGAGCATGCATTTTTTTTAATGTAACTTTTCCGATCCCGGGAAATACGGAAACATCTAAGGATTCTATAAACTTTTCAGCCTGTTCCGGACGTACGATCGTCATTCCATTCGGTTTATTCTGATCCGTAGCGATCTTAGCTAAAAACTTATTAACGGAAACTCCGGCGGACGCGGTTAACTGAGTTTCTTCGAAAATTTTTTCTCTGATCTCCTTAGCAACCTGGCTTGCATACGGGATATTTTTCTTATTTTGAGTGACATCTAAAAATGCCTCATCCAAGGAAAGCATCTCTACTAGGTCCGTGTATTCTAAAAATATCTGCCTGATCTTAGAAGATACTTTTCTATACGCTTCGAAGCGAGGAGTTACAAAAATCCCGGAAGGACAAAGCCTTGCCGCTTGGGAACAAGGCATTGCAGAACGAACTCCGAATTTTCTTGCTTCATAACTTGCAGCGCATACGACTCCCCTAGAATCCGGAGGACCTCCAACAATGATCGGTTTTCCCCGATAACTCGGATTATCCCTTTGTTCTACGGAGGCATAAAACGCATCCATATCTACATGTAGAATTTTTCGGATCATCTTCTCCCATCTATACTAAACGGATATATAGAGAGGTCAAGTTTAATCCGAAATCCTAAGATAGGTTAAAACATAAACCGACTTTGTACCATTCTTCTTTAAAATTCGACTTGCTTCATTCACACTTGCACCTGTCGTAAAAACATCGTCCAATAATAATATCTTAGAAGGACAACGATCCTTCCAATTCGGATGGATATCCCAAGCAGAATACGCGTGAAAAAATCTATCCGAAAAACTTTTGCCCGCCTGCCTTTCCCTACTTGTCTTCGTCAATGGATCTATTAAAGGAATTCTTAATATTCTTTTTGTTTCTTCATACAATCGGCTGCTAGGCGAGAATGGCCTAAGATCCGAATTAAAAATCCTATTTTTGGAATAGCTGGGCAGAAGAATACAAGCATCTAAATCTAATATCTTCAACTCTCTCAAAAATTTTCGGATACCTAGGGAGAGAAAAATAGAAACAGGATACTCATGATTCGATTTGAGTTTGTTTAATAATTCTCCTAAAAGATCGTTTCTATCTCTGAGGCTAATTACTTTCGTAAAAAACACATTCCTAGAATCACAGAATTCACAAACTGCGAATGGTGAGGTCATGGGGGAAGAACAAACATTACACCTATATGATGGCTTGGCTGTCCGAGCGGCATAGGTACATCTTTTACACAGGCCGATTTTTAAGGAAAAGAAGTCTTCTCTACCACAAATTCCGCAAAGCAAGGGAAAGAAAAAATCCAAGATTCGAAGAAAGAATAAATATCTCATAAAATAGGCGGGTATTAACCATTCTTTACCGCTCGTATTTTTTCCAATTTAGAGCACCTTTTATTTGTACTGATTTAATAAGTTATTGCCTATCCTGTAAATATTCGTTCTAATATCCCGCGTTATGGGAAGTTCCAACATAAGAATCTGCTTATTTATCCTTTTATTATCTTCCCCCATAGCCGAACTATTTGCAGAAATGCAGACGATCTATATGAGGAATGGACAGATCTTACGAGGAGAAGTCATCCAGCAAACTGCGACCACAATGCAGATCAAAATGGAAGATGGAAAGATCAAACAGCTCAGTAAAAAAGAGATCCAAAGAGTTAGCTATAAAGAACCTACTATCCAGGAAAAAAAAGAATCAGAGGAAAAATTAAAACAACAAACTACAGTTATTGAAGAACCCCCTCCTCCCACACTGGAACCTACTAAAAAGCCCGAGCCTGAAGTGGACAAAGCAGCTAGCCCTTACGCAATCGATCAAACTAAAAGAAAAGATCTAGAACTATATTTCGGAGCGGGTTTGGGAACATATCGACCTCCTAGTGAATCCTTTTTGAATGAGGCCTCGGTGAAAGCAAATGCCCTAACCGGACAAATCCCTCCCGATCATGATACACCCAGTTATAAAAGAGGCCTAGCATATAGTATGGGTGCTATATACTATTGGAAAAAGTTTGCATTCGGCCTAAGCGGAAATCATTTCAGCGGACAAACTTCTGAAAGGATAAAAGTATATTCTAACACGGCAAGTCTACAGGAGATCGCTGGAACATTTCCAGAAAAACAGAGTTCCTTAAAAGCAGATGTTTCATTTCTTGCTTACACGAATCAAAGGATCGATCTAAGACCTAGCTTCGGTTATTCTCAGTTTTGGGGAAAAACAGAGGATAATAATACAATTTCGACCGGCTATAACGGAAATGAACTAACTTCTTTTTTCAAGTATCAGTACTACTTCTTGGAAAAGTTAAAAGGTCCTTCTATAGGATTAAAAACTACGGTGAGACAAGGTGAACGATGGGAACATAGAATAGAACTGCATTATTTAGCTCTTTCAGGCTCCCAGTACTCCAATGGGAAGCTATCGATGCTCAATGCTCCGAATTTTTTCGATTACGGAATAAATAAAGACAGTATACAATGGGATGCGAAAGGATTCAATTTTTCTTATAAACTACTCTATAAATGGACACCCACTCTCTCCTTTTGGGTAGGGATCCAAGCATTTGAGTGGAAATATTCTTTAAAATCATTCGATCAATCTTTCACCGGGTTAGCCAATTTAGGCAATCCTAGCCCTGTGGAAGAACTGGTATTAATAAATATTCTATTAACTTCGACGGCAAAAATGACCCCTGCCACAAGCAAAGCTTCTTCTTTAGAATTCGGAGTAATGAAAAGATTCGAATTCTCTCAATAATTGAAATTTGTTTATGAACTCAAATTTAAAGCATTAAATTATTGCCTCCAAGGTTTTGAGATACAGAATACGTAACAGATGAAATTGTATTCTTTTCGGTTCCTTCTACCCTTTGTTCTATTATTGATTCCGGTTATTTCCCTGTTCGCGGAGATGAAAACTATCTATCTGAAGAATGGTCAGATCATTCGTGCAGAAATATTACAACAGACTGCCACAAACATGACGATCAAAACGGCAGAAGGAAAAACGATACAACTAAACAAGTCTGAGATTAATACGGTTAGCTTCAACGAGCCTGCTAAACTTCCTCAGGAAGAGAAAAAGCCGGTCCAAACAGAACAAACTCCAATACCACAAATTACGGAAGCACCAAAACCTTTCGTAAATTTCCATATAGATCAGCTAAAACGAAATGACCTAGAGGCCTATTTCGGATTAGGCGCGGGAAGATATTCTCCTGAAACTCAAGGACTTCCAGTACAAACCCAAAACAAAATAGGACTTCTCTCGGGAACTCTTCCTACAGTGATCGATAAGCCAACACATTCTCCTGAATTATCCCAAACATACGGAGCGATTTACACCTGGAGAAGATGGTCAGGAGGAATTACAGGATCTTATTTAGGGAACAGAAGCACTTACGATAGTCATTCTTATGCGAGTGGGATGATGCACAGCACCGGGAGCTTTCCGGAAAGACAAAGTTCTTTGAAAAATGAAATATCCTTTCTTGCGTTTACAAATGAAAGGTTCGATCTAAGACCCACAATCGGGTACCAATATTTCTGGGGACAATCTCAGGATACAAATTTATCCACATCCTATTATATGGGTAATAGCCTGTATCTATATTCCCAAGGTGTAATGAAATTTAACGAAACTCTTAAAGGTTATACTGTTGGACTAAAAGCAACCATTCGAATGGGAGAAAGATGGGAAAATAGATTAGAATATCATAATCTAACTCTATCCGGAAACCAGGATGGGAGTATAGTATCCGCACTTGTCCCCGCAAACTTATCTCAGGTCGCATTTTACAGGCAATGGCAGAATCTTTCCTGGAACGCAAACGGTTTCCATCTTTTATATCGATTAGTTTATAGGATCACCCCTACTATTTCAGTTTATGCAGGATTGCAATTTTATGAGTGGAAATATAGCCTAAACTCAGATCAACAGTATCTTTATTCATCCAAAGACGGATTGATTGGGGTAGATATGAGCAATCCGAATGCCTATCTTGTACAGCAAAAGTTAATGGAAGCAGTAGCCAAAACAATCAATTCGGAAAGTAGATCTGCAATTTTAGAATTCGGAATGATGAAAAGATTCGAGTTTATTGGGAAGGACCAATAGCAAGCCTCCACAATCGATAGAGTTAGGTCATTCGATTTCTAAATCGAATCGTTGCCTATTTCTTCTCTAATGCCCTGCGAATAAAAGACATTATTCCTTTCACGATCTTCTCATCGTTATCAAAATCTTTTCCTAAATAAACTTTCATTCTTTCACGATAATACTCAGTCGCATAAGAAAATTGAAGTATCATAAAAAGATTATCTATGCAAAACGCGAAAATTTTCTCATCTACATCTTTGCTCACAGATCCTGACTTCTTTGCTTCTGCCAATAAGGAAGTGTAAACTTTAGCGGAAACACTTTCCATATCGGAGGAAAGTCCTCGGATCAATTCAGAATTCCCTTCGGCAGTGATCTCATTGTATAAACGAATGATGTCTCGATTCTCTCTGGAGTGTTTTTGGATAATTCTTAATATTCTTTCTATCTTACCGAAAAGATCGCTGTCTTCGCTTAAAACTTCTTCGAGAGTTTTTTCTAATTGATGGATTCCATAACCTACTGCGGTAAGAAAAAAATCTTCCTTTGTATCGAAGTACTTGTATAAGGACCCAACGCTGATCCCGGCCTTCTTTGCAATAATGTTAGTGTTCGCATTATTGAAACCTCGGTTTGCAAATTCTGCGATCGCAACTGAAAGTATCCTGGTCCTTTTTTCTTCCGGGATCTTATCAAAAGTATCTCTATTGTATTTTGAAGAGGTAAATTCGGCCACAGTACTTCCTATATTTACTACCTGAGCGGTTCCTAACCTCCGGAATACGGAAAATTTTCCCGGAAGTATCTTTTCTGTATTTTCTAGTTGACAGTGAGTGAGTATTCACTCACTGTCAACCTATATTCCGCAAAAAAAGGAAAAAGATATGTCTACCGGCTTCGCAATTTCTCAATACCCAGACGTAAAAGGGGTTTATAAACAACTTCATGACCTGATTCGCCAGCCAATTCGCTCCATTAAGAAGAATGAAATGGAGAAATACCTTCAGGAATATTTTGAGAAAAAATGCTCTAAATCCAAGACTATGATCGCGGAGGCTTCCGAATATATTCCAGGCGGAGTGCAGCATAATCTCGCATTCAATTATCCCTTCCCTCTTGTTTTCACCAAAGCTTCCGGAGCGCATTTATTTGACCTGGATGGGAACAAATACATAGACTTCTTGCAAGCAGGAGGTCCTACAGTATTAGGAAGTAACCCAGCTAATATTCGTAAACAGGTTGTTAAACTTCTGGAAACAACAGGCCCGGTGACTGGTCTATTCCATGAGTATGAGTTAAGACTTGCGGAGAAGATTGTGGAGCACATGCCTTCTGTCCAAATGTTCCGAATGTTAGGATCCGGAACAGAAGCTTGTATGGCTTCTATCCGTGTCGCAAGACTTGCTACTAAAAAGAAAAATATCGTGAAGATGGGTGGAGCATATCACGGTTGGAGTGACCAGCTTGCTTATGGACTTCGTCTTCCTGGAACAAGACATTTCGAGTCTCACGGGATTCCTAAACATGTTTTCAAATATACCCAAGAATTCTATCCGAATGATCTAAACGCATTAGAAAGAACCTTAAAAAGAAACCGTTGGAGAGGCGGCACTGCTGCAGTTATCCTAGAACCGATCGGACCGGAAAGTGGAACTCGCCCAATAGATATGGACTTCAATAAAGGAGTCAGAGAACTTTGCGACAAGTATGGAGCATTACTGATCTTTGATGAAGTAGTTACTGCATTCCGTATCGGTCTCAGTGGAGCTCAAGGTTATTATGGAGTCACTCCTGATCTAACAGTTTTCGGAAAAGTGGTTGCCGGTGGTTATCCTTCCGCCGGTGGTTTGGGTGGAAAGAAGGAATACATGAAGTATCTTTCTGCAGGACTCCAAACAGGGGTCAAAAAGGCTTTGATCGGCGGAACTATGGCGGCAAACCCTCTTAGTTCTGCTGCAGGTTATTACACTCTTCTCGAGATCGAAAAACAAAAAGCCTGTGAAAAAGCAGGAAGGGCCGGTGATAGGATCACTGCTGGTTTACAAAAACTAATTAAGAAGTATAATCTACCTTTCGTGGCATTCAACCAAGGATCTATCTGCCACTTAGAAACTGTTGGAACCATGCTTTTAGAGATCGATATCAAAAAATTCTGGAAGATCAAGTCTACGATCAAAGAAGCTCATACTCGCAAAAAAGCGATGGAAGAAATGGGCGCAGCTTACATGGCAGAAGGTATCGTAACATTAGCAGGCAGCCGCTTGTATACAAGCGCCGCAGACACTGATGCAGTGATCGATGATGCATTAAAAAGATTCGAAAGAGTTTTCCAAAAAGTCGAAGGTGTATAACCTTTAATTCTGCTGAATAGGAGAAGAATATGGAAATAGATAAGGCCAAAAAAATCGTTCGAGATACTGGGATCCGACTTTTGAAGTCCGGCCTGATTGCAAGAACTTGGGGAAATATCAGCCAACGTATTGATGAAAATTATTTTGCGATCACTCCTACCGGCAGAACTTACGAGGATCTAACTCCGGAAGAGATCGTACAAGTAAACATCGAAGACCTTACTCATATAGGAAAGATTAAACCTTCTTATGAGAAGGGGCTCCATTCTGCTGCTTATAAACTTCGCCCGAATATCGGTGCGGTTATCCATACTCATCAACTACAAGCAGCAGTGGTTGCAGCTGCGAGAAAGGATGTGCCTGTTCTAAATCCTCAGATGAAAAAGATCATCGGAGGCCCTGTGCTTTGCACTGACTATTCACTTCCTGGAACTAAGAAGCTGATCAAGATGGCAATCCATGCATTGGATAAATCCGGAAGTAAAGCAGTCCTTTTAGCAAACCATGGAACTCTCTGCGTAGGAAAAGATATGGAAGATGCTTTCCAAGTTGCACTCGAATTAGAACGAGTCTGCCAATTATTCATAGAGAAAGAATTCTTAAAAGTTTCCGGCTATAAAAAAGGAGACAGAGATTCTATCCGCTCTTGGTATCTCAAAAACTACGGACTGGTAAAATCAGCATGAAAGCTCCTGATAGCCCGATGGATCTTCAAAAATTTCTTCCTCAGTTAGTGAAGGAAGGGATTTTAACTAAGAACGGATGCGCCAGTGTTAAGATCGGAAAAAGTATTTGGATCACTCCTAAAAAAGCGGATCTAAATACGATAGGTAAAAAATCCAAAACCGCTCTTTTAGAAATTCCTTTGGAAGAAAATCAAATCTTTCCGAAAGATATTCCTGACGAAGCAATCCAACATCTTTCTCTTTATTTAGCAAGACCCGAATTTACTGTTATCGTTCACTCTACTCAAGAGAATGTAACAACATGCTCTATGGCAGGAACGACTGTACGTCCCTTCTTGGATGATATGGCCCAGATCGTAGGTCCGAATGCAAAAGTAGTTCCAAATCAAAAAGATGAAAAAGGATTAAAGAAGATCGTTTCTGCCATCAGCAGAAGAAACGCGGTATATCTTCAAGATGTGGGAGCGTTATGCGCTCATAAAAGTATAGATGATGTTCATGCAGTTTGTATGGTTTTAGAAAAAGCAAGCAAGGCATTCGTAGAATCTAAAATCCTAGGTGGCGGAAAACCAGTTCCTTGGCTAGAAGCGGAAGCTATCCGATTCGTCTACCAGAGAAAATATTCTAAACAAGCGGAGAAGAACCGAGGATAGAGAGCTCTTTTGTGGGCCTGTACTAAGGGGAATCTACTGTTGATCTAGATTTGTTTGAGGGTGGCCCCACCCTCTTTGGGTGGGGGCTGGCCGGTGGTACCCAAAAAAGCGTTCGATGCACGCGCTGTTTTAATTTTAGCGTTATTCTCATTTGACCTCGGCTTCTCGGTCATCGACTCGTCAAAGACGGTCGTCTTCTCGCTCCTATGGTCGCTGCGAAGGGGGCTGGCCGGTGGTACCCAAAAAAAAGCGTTCGATACACGCAGCGATCTCTTTATCACAAAATCGAATCTTCCACAACTATAATTTGCCGCTCTTCATCTTGTTGGAATTCCAACAAAGATAATAGCTAAATTTTTATTTACAACCTTCTCTCACTTCCCCTGCCCTGTCCTTCCCACTCACATCTCCGATAACCCCAACCTTTTATTAAGATCTTCCAAGTAAGTTTTCATAGTCGCATCATGACCAAATACAAACTTAGAAAGAACTCTAAATAAAGGATTCGTTACAAAACCTTTCTCAGTAATTTTTAATTTAGTCGTTGGACCATTCTGGCTGATTTCGAATTCCCAGCCTCCACCAAAAGGAAGATCTTCGCTTAGTATTTTAGTTCTCAAATAATTAGGAGAACGTTCTTCTATAATTCCAAAACGAATATTATTTCCATGAGAATCTGACTCTGTCCAGATAGTATCAGATTCAATATTCACGGATTTTAATCCACTTCTCCAAACCTGATACTCGCGGACATTACGAATGATCTTGTATATACTTTCAGGAGAAGACGGAAAATCTTTCTCTACACTTGCAATATGATCTTTTGGAAGTAAATATCCAGAAAGCACGATTAAAACTATAAAACCGACCAAGCTAAACAGAATGATCCAAACAATTTTCATCTAATATCTCCTTTCAATTCGGCTAAGTGAAATATAAGTATTTATAAATTTTCTTAATTATAAAACGATTTCAAAAAACTTAATTTAAGTACAGTTATTTCTTAAACTCGAAAATATAGAAAGTCTATAAATTTCCTTTTTGTCAAATAAGACTTGGATCTCTGGAAGAGATAGCTATCTTGCTCGCCCATGAAGAGAATACAAAAATATATAATCGCCCTTGGTGTTATCTGCATATTCGCCTGCAGTCCTGAAAAAAATATATCTCCGGAGTTAATTAGTCTTCTTGGGAACGGACCCAATCTAAATTCTAAATCCGAATATTCCATTTTGGAATCTAATCCGAACATTCCTGCTACTCATAGCTTGGATTATACAAATAGTGAATTAGAGCGCAAGATCTTAGTTGGAGATAAAACTTTTAACGGGATCACCGATAAAATTTTCTTAGATGGCTTGGGAAGAGAAGTATCCTTCCGAGGATTCAATATTTCAGGGAATGTAAAACTTGTTCAACATGGGTTCAAACCTTTTGCAAACGATTCAGATGCAGAAACTGCATTTAATAGATTAGGCAAGACCACCGGTTCCAATATGATCCGGTTCACAATTGCATGGGAAGGGACTCATCCGGCTGTAAACACGATCAATTATGTTTATTTGGACGCAGTTATCTCTCAGATGAGAAAAGCGATCTCCAAGAAGATGTATATTTTACTCGATTATCACCAAGATCTTTACTCAAGACATCTATTTAATAAGAACTCCTGGCATACTGGGAATGGCGCTCCTTCTTGGATTATCTCAGGAAGTTCTTATCCTTCCGAATATTGTGGAATTATTTGCGCTACTTGGAGTCAGAACAATCTTACAAACGAAGCTGTTCGCAAAGGTTTTCGTAACTTCTGGAATAATTCATCTATTTCAACTTCCTCAGGAACTAGATATGTTCAGACAGAATATCTCTGGCAGATCGGAAAGACCGCAGCCTATATTAAGGAAAAGCTAAGTCCAGAAGAGTTCGATTACATTGTAGGACTAGACCCATTCAATGAACCTGTAGACGGAGGAATGGAGGGTTTAAGTCCTGCACAATGGGATAACCAAAAGCTTTGGCCTTTTTACAGAAAGGTAAGAGAAGCCCTAACCCAAAACGGATGGCAGGCTAAACTGGTATTTGCAGAACCATTGGTTTTCTGGAACACAAATGTAGGAGTTGTAGCGCCTGCAACTGGAGGAGGACATTTAACTACTCTACCTGGAGAAGGGTTCGCATTCAATTCTCACTTTTATGACGCAGGAAGAATGGGAACAGATCTGACAGGGATAGACAATGCTACATATTTCAAATACCTGGATGAGATCCGAAAAGAAGCAAGGTTCCTGAATATTCCATCTTTCTTAAGTGAGTTCGGAATGTGGTTAAAAGGAGTGGGCGCTAAAGATACGCCTAGAATGATCAATGCGGTCTACCAAGCCATGGAAATTTCCGACAAGGCGCAGACCACTAAAACAAGGTTTGCAGACTTCTACAATCCGATCGTATCCGGAACCCAATGGCATTGGGATTATTACTATGATAAACATAACGAGTATATGAATGGTAATAGTTCTAAACTTATCACTACAAAAGATGCTTGGAATAACGAAGACTTCTCAGTGATCGGAAATTACGGAGCAACCTTCAATATGGATTATCATGTGACGCAAAGAGCATATGTAAGAAGGATCCAAGGAAGAGCCGTAAGCTCTCATTATAATGCGATCGGATACGATACTTGGAACAATGTATTTGCCTGGGCCGCAATCAAAACCGTCCAGAATGGAACAAAATATTTCGGAGATAAAAGATTTATCTTACTGATCTGGAAAGGTAGAAGTTCGGATGCTCCTACGGAAATCTATCTGCCTCCTCATTTTAATAAAAATGATACTGTTCTAATTACCGAAAAACGTATCTACAATAAACAAATTCCGGGAGCTCTTACACAAGAATCGAATGAAGCGATCTTAACGGACGATAGAAATCGAGAAAGTGGATCAGGAAATCTAGCATTAGTTTGGGATGATCTAGATCCCGAAGAAGATCTGAATGAAAGTATACATTATGCAATCTTGGTAGACGGATCAGGCGCTACGTTTGATATCCAAGCATTGCAAACTCTGCAAGCAGGGCTGAATATTCGGATCCTAAACGAAAAGAAGAGTCCAATCTACTTAACCGGCAAAATGACTTACGGAGGTTATCCGGCCGAACAATAAAAGAAAGTTTTAAATTGCGAGATTGTTTTTAAAGGAGCCACTTACTTTTCTCTTATTTTTTTCCGTCTTAAGTATTTGGAGGCGGGATTATATTTTTACAACTATCCTACATTCTGTAAAAAATTTGTAGATGATACGTTCAAAAATATATTCACTAATCCAAATACAGTAGGCGATTTCCAAAAGAGGCCGATTAGGGATGGAAGAAAAAAAGGAACTCATCACGGAGAGAATTATAGCCTCCGGTCCACTGACGATCAATCGGATCCGATTCGGTTTAGCGGGATTATTCCTGCTCTCCCTCGCTGCCGCTTGGACCCAGAGCTCTGCAGTTCAAAATGCAGCGTATCTGATCGGGACAGGCTCCATGCTTGGCTATGCTTACTATAATCATTACTGCAATAAGAAATACGGAAAAATCCCTTCTATGGTCGGTAAAGTTTCCGTGCTTGCAGACATCACCATTTTATCAGTAGTCATGTTCGTAGCGTCCTGGACAGACAGGAATATGGCGTCCGGAGTGATCCGCCAGATCATTTTATATGCGATCAATATGATCTTCATCGTGTATTCGGTATTATTATTATCTCCAACAGTCGCAAAACTTTCAGGACTATTCAGCGTAGTCGGACAAGGACTCGTGATCTTAAATACTATCTTCAGAGGAGTAGAATTCACTGAAGACGAACTCAAAGTTATCTCTCCAGGATATGCATCTATTTCGGAACAATCCTTAAAATTAGTATTTTTAGCAGTAGTATCTTATATTACTCAAAGTGTGATCCTGATCTTCCGCAAAATTGGCGCAGTAGAAGAAGAATACGCAAACACTTTAGAACAAAAAGTAGACGAACGAACGATAGAAGTCACCAAAAGAATGGAGGAGATCCAAGCTCTCAAGGTCCAGCAAGATGGTGATTATTATCTCACTTCTCTCTTAAGTAAACCACTCATGACGAACTGGAATACTTCCCAAGACGTGAGTACCATCTTCTATATAGAACAAAAGAAGAAGTTCACATTCAAAAACAGGGAATCCGAACTCGGTGGAGATATTTGTATCAGCGGAAATCTACTGTTCGGATCCGAAAAAGAAAAATGGACCTTCTTCTTAAATGGAGACGCAATGGGAAAATCTCTCCAAGGTGCAGGAGGAGCGATCGTACTTGGAACCGCCGTAAATAATATCTTGTCTCGTTCTGCAAGCCACGGAAAGACAATCGAAATCAATCCAGAAGCTTGGATGCTCCAAACTCATCGAGAACTGGATGAAATATTCAGAACATTCGATGGGACTATGATGGCATCCGCTATATTTGGGCTTATACATGATAAAACCGGAAAGATCTTCATACTGAATGCGGAACATCCTTGGCCTGTATTATTCAGAGATGATAGATCATCCTTTTTAGCACCGGAACTTTCTTCATGGAAATTGGGATCTCCATTCGGAGCGAATATTAAAATTCATGAATCGTATCTGCAGCCAGGAGACGTTCTTTTCTTAGGCTCGGACGGAAGGGATGATATCAATATCAGCTCGGACGGGATCAATTGGAAAATGAACGAGGACGAGAACTTATTCGTGCGAATTGTGGAAGATTCCAAAGGTGATCTGGATACGATCGCAGGAAAACTACATGGAGTAGGCGCGATAGCGGACGATCTTTCTCTTATAAGGATCGGTTATAAAGAATTAATAGATCCTGAACATCCTAAATATAACGATGCAGTAGCAAAGTACAACCAAGCGAAACAACATTTAGCGAAAAAAGAAGTACCAATAGCTCTCGAACTTCTAGAATTATCCTGGAACTTGGCTCCAAATTTTAAAGAATCCGCAAGATTGATCGGACAGATCTATTATGATAAAAAAGAATTCTCCAAAGCTTCAAAATGGTTGGAACGTTATTTGAATTTGGATCAAGAATCCCATAATATCTGGTTCTTATTGTCCTTATGTTATAAACATATGAAGGAATTCCAACGTGCAGCAGACGCAGCGGAGAAGGTCCGAGATACCCAACCCCATCGTCTAGCAAACTTGATCAATCTTTCAGATAATTATAGACTTTTGAACAAATTTAAAGATGCACGATCGGTATTGGAAAAAGCAAAAGAATTAGATGGAGAAAGTGCACTCGTAGGAAAGTTGGACGAGTTTTTGAAAGCAAAAGGGTTCTGATAAGATACACCTTCTATCTTATTTATATTCCTTCGTATATTTTCTATATTCTCCGAATTGATATTTCCAAAACAAATTCCATCGTTCTATGGTAAAAATCGGTCCATGGGTTAACTTCAGGATACCTTCATAATATTGTTTTAAGCCTGGATCCAAGATTCCATTCTCTCCCTTCTTCAAACCATCTACGTAACCTTCCGGTATCTTTCTCTTTTTGTGTCCTATCCTTCCTGAACCGGAAAGTCTTGCCAAAAGTGGATCGGCCAAAGCGAACTTATCGACAATAAAATAATCTGGCCCGTAAACGTAACCGGACCTTCCTATCATTCCTTGTATTACAACAGATTCTTTAATATCAAAAACATTATTCTTGCCTGCTAAATTTGCGAGCCAGGAGGTTGGATAATTACGAAATGCTAACCCAGTATCCAAGTAATAAAACCCTTTTTCATCCGCTATGTCATATGGCATTCCATTTTCAAACGAACGAGCCTCTTTATAGTAGGAAAGCTTTTTAGGCATAGGATGGAAAGGGGTTAAGCGAAATGCAATATTATAAATAAATAATAATGATAGCAATAGTATGGCTTCTTTTTTCTTAAAAGGGAATTCTTTCGCAAGTGAAAGACCAAGAATGAATATAGCAGGGGTAAAGAATCTCCCCACCATAAAATCACCGCCGACCGAGACAAGATATAGAAAAAAAGGTAATAAAGAAGCAAGGGTCAAAAGTGCAAGTCTATTGAGTCTCTTAAAACAAACACCTACTATCATCGCTATCGGAAAAAACAAAAATGAGATCGGATCCCAAAATAGCTGACGTTCGTAATAATGCCAACCCTGGAGAGCAGTTTCTAAAAATGTCTCAGTGATGTTCGTTTTCGCATAATACGTGTTTGGCAGAAATGAACCGTAATAGATCCCCGCGAATAAAAACCAAATAACGATCGGAGAGCCGAAAAGAGCGGAACGTAAAATCGTTTTCCGATCAATTAGACCTTTTGAAAATTCTAAAAAGAATAATACCAGATAGGGAATGAACAAAACGAGTATCAAATCCAATCTGGAAACAAGACCAATAGAAACCCAAAAGGTAAGCACGGGTAATTTACTTTTGTTCGGTTCTGCCGGTTCTTTCCAAAGTATAAAAAAGAAAACAGCTTGGATTAAATGATTCAGACTATTCTCTAATCCGGAGTAAGTATAATCAATAAACGCTCTAGAGGAAAATAGATAGGTTACCGCTATCAAAAAAGAAAATCTAGAGGAAGAGAGCTTTTTCAGGAAGATTAAGGAAAGAACTCCGAACAAAAAAGAAAGAATAAATGAAACCGCTACAATATTCTTCCAGAGAATGTACGGCAGAAGAAGAAGTAAAACAAGAAGAGGATTTGTATAAACTTGGACCCTCTCCACTACGTTCCAGCGAAGTCCAAAGCCGTTCGCAAAATTATCAACTACTCTAAAACTGATAAATGCATCGTCGGAAAGCCAGGCATGATGATAAGAAATATGAATAAAGACGATTATGGACAGGATAAGGTCCCAATAAGGAACCATGTTCAAACGGTTTAATAGTTTTTGGAAAACTTCGTTTATTTGACCGAAAATGTATTTTCCTGAAATCATATTAGATATTCCCAAAAATACATTCTTTTCTATCTAACGCACCTCTTTAAAAAGAAAAAACCCCGATGCTGTTTCCAACACCGGGGCCCACATATCTCCCATCTCTTCGGGGATTATATATATTATTTTTTCTTCTTAGGAGCAGCTTTCTTAACTGCTTTTTTTGGAGCTGCTGATTTCTTAATTGCTTTTGCTTTAGGAACAGCTTCTTTTTTAGGAGCTTTTTCCTTTTTAGCCGGAGCAGGAGCTGCCGCTTTTTCTTTTTTAGCGTCGGAAATAGCTTCTCTCTTATCTTTGATTTCTTTGATAAGAGCGGAACGATCCTTTCTGTTAGTGAGTTCTAAAATTCCTACTTCGGAATTGTCAGAAGCTCTGTTAATCTTTTTCAGGATCCTAGTGTATCCGCCGTTTACAGCTGCATAACGAACTGCGATATCTTCGAAAAGTTTCGTAACAATATTACGATCTTTTACTCTTTTTAAAACTTCACGTTTATTGTGAAGTGCAACCGCTGGAGCAATATCAGTCGCGAGATTTCTTTTTGCTCTGGTGATGATCTTCTCAGCGTGAGAACGAACTACTTTCAATTTTGCTTGAGTAGATTCAATTCTCTCGTATTTGAAAAGACTAGTGATCATGTTATTGATCAGAGCGTCTCTATGACCTTTTTCGCGGTTGAGATGTTTTACTTTATTTCTTTTGTTCATATTAGAAATCTCTCATTCCGAACGAAAGTCCTAAACCAGCAAGTTTAGACTTCAGTTCTGCGAGACCTTGCTCGCTATAATGTTTGGATTTGGACATCTCTTCTTCGGATCTCTTAACAAGGTCTCCAACGAAGTCGATTTCCAAACTGCGAAGAACGTTAAGGGAACGTACAGAAAGTTCGAGTTCTTCCACATGTTTGGAAAGGGAAGCTTTCAACTTCTCGTCCGCTTCGTCTAACTCGTCTTCTTCTTCCTCTAATTCTTCTTCGAAGTTGATGAATACCGTAAGGTGTTCTTTTAGGATTTTAGCCGCTTGAGCAACTGCATCCTCAGGAGAAATGGATCCGTCTGTCCAAACTTCCAGAGTCAATTTTTCATAATCGGATCTCTGAGCCACACGGGTCTCGGAAATTTCGAAAATTACTTTTTGAACCGGAGAGAAGATAGAATCGATTGGGATAGTTCCAAGAACTTCTATATCCTTCTTCTTATCTTCTGCAGGAACGTATCCTCTTCCTCTTTGGATTTCGAGATCCAATACAAGGTTCGCATCTTCATTCAAAGTTGCGATATGCAAATCCGGGTTCATGATCTCGATGGAAGAATCCACAGCCAGATCTCCGGCTCTGAAATATCCCGCACCTTTCAATTCCAAATGGATAACTTTGCTTTGATCCTTATCCTCAGGCTCGTATTTAATACGAACTTGTTTGAGGTTTAGGATGATACGAGTAACGTCTTCAGCGACTCCTTCGATATAAGAGAACTCATGGTTCACACCTTCAATACGAAGTGCGGAGATAGCCGCACCTTCGATGGAAGACATGAGAGTTCTACGAAGAGAGTTTCCGATTGTGGTCGCAAAACCGCGCTCGAAAGGCTCCGCTACGAATTTTCCGTAGTTAGGAGTATTCGCTTCCGTAGTAAATTCGATCTTTTTGGGACGTTTAAATCCTTTGAGTAAACTTTTTAGAGACACTTAGAAACCCTTCCCAATAAAATTACTTGGAGTACAACTCCACGATCACCTGCTCTTTCACTGGAATGTCGATATGATGACGTTCCGGCAAAGACAGAATTTCTCCTGAGAACTGAATGAAATCAGAAGACACCCAAGAAGGAATATTATTCAGAGATTGAGCCAGTTGGATATTCTGGGTAATAAAACCAGAAGTTCTAAATTTAGGTTTGATCTCGATCTTATCGCCTACTTTCAAACGGAAAGATGGAATATCCACTTTCTCTCCATTTACCAAAATATGGTTATGAGCGATGAAGTTTCTCGCCTGACGTCTAGTCACTGCGAAACCTAAACGATATACAACGTTATCTAATCTTCTTTCTAAAAGTTGAAGAAGAATTTCACCGGTTACACCGTGAGCATGAGATGCTTCTTCGTAAAGGCTACGGAATTGTTTTTCTAAAAGTCCGTAAGCTCTTTTCAACTTCTGTTTTTCACGAAGCTGAGAACCGTACTCGGAAATTTTCGGTTTCCGTTTAGGTTGCATACCAGGAGGTCCCTTTTTATGGAACTTATCTCTATTGAAAGTAAAACTGGATTTGAGGTAAAGGTTAACACCTTCTCTCCTCATTAGTTTAACGACAGGTCCTCTATATCTTGCCATATTATTCCTACCTTAAACCCTTCTTCTTTTACGCGGACGACAGCCGTTATGAGGTAAAGGTGTAACGTCTTTGATCATTTTAATGGAAAGTCCTCTAGCAACTAAGGAACGGATTGCGGATTCGCGTCCGATACCTGGGCCAGAAACCAGAACATCCACTTCGGCTAAGCCGGTAGAGTCGATTGCTTTCTCGGCAGCATTCCCCGCTGCGATCTGAGCCGCATACGGAGTAGATTTTTTGGATCCACGGAAACCCATAGCACCAGCGGTTGACCAAGACAGTGTATTTCCTGCCAAGTCAGTGATGGTGATGATGGTATTGTTAAAAGAAGCGGTGATATAGACCTTTCCGCGAGGAACGACCTTTTTCTCCTTCTTCTTAACCTTTTTCTCTTTTTTGCCTTTTTTATCTTCAGCCATGATTACTTAGTCACCTTCTTCTTATTGGCAACGGTCTTCTTAACACCCTTACGAGTACGGGCATTTGTTCTGGTTCTTTGACCGCGAACTGGAAGACCTCTTCTATGACGCAGGCCTCTGTAACAACCGATATCCATCAATCTTTTGATATTGAGTTGGTTTTCGGAGCGAAGATCTCCTTCTACCTTGATACTTTCTTCGATCGCTTTTCTGAGAGCAGCTTCTTGAGTGTCAGAAAGATCCTTCACTCTGATTTTTTCATCTACTCCCGCCTTAGCGAGAAGTTTGCGAGAAGTGGATCGGCCGATTCCGTAAATATACGTTAGACCAACAACGATTCTTTTTTCTCTTGGAAGATCGATACCTGCGATACGAGCCATGATTATGCTTGCCTTTGCTTGTGTTTAGGGTTGGTGCAGATCACTCTGATCACACCTTTTCTTCTGATAACTTTGCAGCTAGTGCAGATTTTTTTTACGGAAGTTCTTACTTTCATAACGTGTTCCTATTTTTTGCGGTAGGTAATCCTACCCTTGGTTAAATCGTAAGGAGAAAGCTCCACGGTAACTTTGTCACCAGGGAGGATTCTGATATAATGCATTCTCATTTTACCGGAAATATGGGCTAAAACCTTATGACCATTTTCCAGCTCTACGCGGAACATAGCGTTTGGGAGAGGTTCCAAAACGGTACCGTCCACGGTGATTGCATCTTCTTTCGCCAAGTTAAGCTAACTCCTTCTCGATCAGTTTTGTGACTGTATCCAAGTTCCCCACTCCGTTTACACGGGAGAGATTTCCTTTTGCAGCATAGTAGTCCAATAATGGAAGAGTCTTCTTGTTATAAGTTTCCAATCGACTCTTGATCGTTGTTTCGTTGTCGTCGGAACGACCTTCGATTTCTGCACGTTTTAATAAACGTTCCAGAAGTTCTTGATCAGGAACTTCCAGGTTGATCGCTCTTTTAATTTTCAAACCTTCCGTGCTTAGGATTTTATCCAAAGCATCCGCTTGCTCTACGGTTCTTGGAAATCCATCCAATAAGAATCCGTTTTTGCAATCAGGCTCTACAAGACGATCTTTGATAATGCCAATAACAACTGAATCCGGAACTAAATCTCCGGCATCCATATACTTCTTCGCTTCTAATCCCATTTGAGTACCGTTTTTAACGGCAGCTCTCAGAATATCTCCAGTGGAGATCTGAGGAATTCTCAAAGTGTCGCAAAGTATCTTTGCTTGGGTACCTTTACCAGCACCCGGAGGGCCCATGAAAATGATGGAATTCATTTTCTTAAGACCTTCCCTTGATCTTAGTTTTTTTCAAGAAACCATCATAGTTTCTCATAAGCAATTGGGACTCTAATTGTTTCAGAGTTTCCAATGCCACCCCTACCATGATTAGTAGAGAAGTTCCGCCGAAAGTGTAAACTAAGGATCCACCACCGGAGTTCGTTCCTAAATTTAAGAAACGAATAATGATATAAGGAGCTAATGCAAGTCCCGCTAAGAAAACGGCACCAGGAAGAGTGATCCTGTTTAGGACCTTCTCGATATATTCCTTAGTATGAGAACCTGGACGAATTCCAGGAATGAATCCATTATACTTACGAAGATTTTCAGCAAGTTCTCCAGGATTGAATTGGATCGCCGTATAGAAATACGCGAAGAATACGATCAGCGCAATATATACGAAGAAATAGAACGCAGCGTGATACCAAGTCTGAGAGAAAGGATTCAGATAATCCAATAAAAGAACCCAGCCCGCCCAGTTAGGAAGCTCGGAGATCTGTTGGATGATCGTTTGAGGAAAAAGTAATAAAGAAGAAGCGAATATGATCGGCATTACGCTCGCGCCATTCACTTTAAAAGGAATACTTTGAGACTTAGCTTGGACCATTTTTCTTCCCACCATTTGTTTTCCATACTGTAAAGGAACCTTACGGACACCTTGAGTAAGAAGAACAGTTAATGCAATGAGTAGAATGAATAAAAGAAGAAGGATGATAATGTTCAGTCCGTCTACGAAGTTCTCACGGAACAACTGAGCTACGGAAACAGGAAGACGTCCTACGATGCCGGCAAAGATCAAAAGAGAAATACCGTTACCGATCCCTCTCTCAGTGATTTGTTCACCTAACCAGATCAAAAGAACAGTTCCAGTAGTGATAGATAATAGAGCAATGAAGAAGAACCAAGATTCTACAGAAGAATGGATCAAACCTGGGTGAAGAGCAGGTGCATTGTCCGCTCCATAAGACCAACGTTGAGCCAAACGGATCACCGCTAAAGACTGAACTCCACAAAGTAGGATAGTTCCGTATTTGGTGTATTGGCTGATCTTCTTACGACCTTCTTCTCCTTCTTTTTGGAGTTTTTGTAAAGAAGGTACAAGAACCATCACTAACTGCATAATGATGGAAGATGAAATATAAGGCATGATCCCTAATGCAAAGATGGAGAAGTTTAGAAGAGCTCCTCCAGCAAACATGTCGAACATTCCTACAAGTCCTTCGGCTGCGTTTGCATCCAAAGCGATTGCGGAAACTACTTTAGGATCGATACCAGGAATAGTAATATGAGTTCCGAGACGGAAGAGTAAGAGCATGCCAAGAGTAAAGAAAACCTTGTTTCTTAATTCTGGAATTTTGAAGATATTTGCGATCGAAGTCAGCATATTGCTTTGTTCTCTTTCCTTATTTCCTGGTCATTCCCCTTTCGGGCAAAAGGGACTCAAAGGTTTCCCCGAGTCCCTCCTTAAACATTAAAGATTCGTTTCAGACAAATGGTCGAAAACGACTCGGATTAAGCTTCTTTAGAAGCTAATTCTGAGCGAAGTTTTACGGATCCGCCTGCTTTCTCTATCTTTGCCTTGGCAGAAGCGGAAAAACCATCCGCTACTATATGAACCGCTTTTGTGATCTCACCGGTTCCCAAAATCTTGAAAAGAGTGCCCTCATTATCAAGAATCTTCGATTCAACCATAATTTTGGCATCTATGTTGCCGGTCAACCCGCTTTTCTCTATGTCTCTCAAGTTGATTGGGAAGAAATCTTTATGAAATATAGAAGTAAACCCGCGCTTAGGTAGTCTTCTGTGGATAGGCATCTGCCCACCTTCGAATCCTCTACGAACAGTGTTACGAGCATACTGTCCTTTAGAACCACGTCCTCCCGTTTTACCGGTTTTGGAACCGATACCACGACCTAAACGTTTTTTGTTCTTAGTAGAACCTGCTGGAACTGGAATGGTGTTCCCCGCCGGCTTGTCTCCCTTTTCGGTGCGCTCTTTTCCGAACGCCAGAGCAGCCTTAATTCTTTCTTTACTCATTTCCCTTACCTAATTACGCCTTTTCGACTCGGACCAGGTGTTGAACGTCATTGATCATTCCTTTCACCTGCGGAGTTAGAGTATGTTTTCTTTGTTGTCCGGTTTTACGGAGTCCCAAAGCAGCCAGAGTTAGCTTCTGGCCTTTTTTAATCCCGATATTACTTTTGATCTGAGTAACGATTACGGTTTCCATGTTTATTATCCTACGTCGTTTCCGAAAAGACGAGCCAGAGTGATTCCTCTTTTACGAGCTGCTAATACCGGAGTCTCCAATTGTTGAAGAGCGTCCAGAGTCGCCTTTACGATGTTTACTGGATTCGAAGAACCCCAAGATTTGCTAAGAATATCTTGGATCCCAACCTTCTCCACTACGGAACGAACGGATCCACCGGCGATGATTCCAGTTCCCGCAGTAGACGGTTTCAGGATCACTCTTGCCGATTTGAATTTTCCGATCACTTCATGAGGAATGGTATGTCCTCTGAATTGGATTTTCACCAAATTTTTCTTAGCGGATTCGATGGATTTACGGATCGCATCCGGAACCTCGTTCGCTTTACCGAATCCGATCCCTACTTTACCTTTTGCATCTCCAACTACTGTTAGAGCGTTAAAGGAGAAACGACGTCCACCTTTTACAACTTTAGCAACGCGATCGATCTTTACGACCTTCTCGTTAAACTCTTTCTGTTCTTGATCTTGTTCGTACGCCATTATTAGAACTCCAGTCCAGCTTCTCTAGCTGCGTCCGCGAAAGCCGCGATTCTTCCGTGGTAGATCATTCCGGAACGATCCAGCATAACTACCTTCACACCTTTAGAAGCGGCTTTCTCTCCGATCGCTTTTCCCAAAGCCTTAGCAGCTTCTTTATCTTTGCGGCTTTTACCTGCAAAACCTGCTTCTAAAGTAGAAGCTGCTGCTAAGGTAGTTCCTTGTGCATCATCCACTATTTGAGCGGAAAGATAACGATTGGATTTATTGAAAACCAATCTAGGGCGAGAGCTGGATTGTCTCAGTTTGAATCTGGAACGCTCTGCTCTTCTGCGTTTGGCTGCGATTTTTTTCAGTTTATTAATCATGGCCTTACTTCTTACCGGTTTTTCCGGCCTTTCTCTTGATAAATTCGTCGTTGTACTTGATCCCTTTACCTTTATAAGGCTCAGGAGGTCTCTTAGAACGGATATCCGCCGCAACTTGTCCGACCAGTTGTTTGTCGATCCCGGAAATTTTGATCTTCACTTGTTCAATGACTTCGATCTTAATTCCTTTAGGAGCTTTATAAACAACCTCGTGGGAATATCCAAGGTTCATCACCAGATCTTCACCGCGCTTAGCAGCACGATAACCAACCCCTGTGATCTCCAGGTTTCTTTCCCAACCAGCGGTTACGCCCTTTACGCTATTCATAAGAAGAGCGCGGGTCAATCCGTGAAGAGCTACTACGTTTTGCTCTTCGCTGGATCTTTCTAATTTTACAATTCCACCCTCGCTTTTCAGAGAGATTCCTGCAAAAATAGGAGTTTGTAACTCACCTAGAGGACCTTTCACTTTAATTACGGTGGTGTCCTGTTTTACTTCCACTTTATCCGGAAGTTTGATTTCTGCTTTTCCAATCCTGGACATAGGTCTTTATAAGTTTCCGTCACTCTTAAGAGAGTTTACAGATAACCTCTCCTCCTACGCGTAATTTCCGAGCTTTTTTGCCGGTCATAACTCCCTTGGAAGTGGAGAGAATCATAGTTCCCATATTGTTTTTATATGGGCGGATCTCTTCGCTTTTCATGTAAACTCTACGACCTGGCTTAGATACACGAACTAACTCGCGGATCACTGGTCTTTTGGTTACATCGTATTTCAAAGCAACTTTGAAATCTTCGAAACTTCCGTTAGTCACCGGCTCATAGCCGTTGATAAATCCTTCTTCTTTTAATAACTCCAGAATAGAACGTTTGATCTTACTTCCTGGAATCACACAACTCTCATGTTTTGCGCGACCAGCATTACGAATGCGGGTCAGCATATCACCGATTGGATCAGATAAACTCATTATAATGTCCTCCTTACCAAGATGCCTTAACTACGCCCGGGATTTGAGCTTGGCTAGCAAGCTTCCGGAAGCAAATTCTGCACATGTCGAATCTTCTTAGGTAACCGCGAGGGCGTCCGCAAAGTGGGCAACGGTTGTGAACCCGTACTTTGAATTTCTTTTTTTTCTTATGTCTTTCGATTAAAGAGGTCTTAGCCATGATTGCGGGCTCCTTATCTCAGGTTCCGGAACGGCATACCGAAAGCAGCGAGAAGGCTATAAGCTTCTGCGTCTACCTTGGTGTTCGTTACGAAGGTCAGGTTCATCCCGTAGAGAGTGTTGATCTTATCCACTTTGATCTCTGGGAAAATGATTTGTTCTTTGATGCTGAAGTTGTAGTTTCCGCGTCCGTCGAAACCTTTCTCGGAAACTCCTTTAAAGTCACGCACCCTTGGTAGAGCCACGTTCACCAAACGATCTAGAAACTCATACATATAGTTTCCACGTAAGGTTACTGTGGTACCGAGGCTCATACCTTCGCGGAGTTTGAATCCTGCGATGGATTTTTTAGCCTTGGTTTTAACCGGGCGTTGTCCGGTGATCAATGCGAGTTCTTCTACAGCCGCTTCCAATGCTTTAGGGTTGGTATGAGCCTCACCCATTCCCACGTTTAGAACGATTTTTTCCAAACGAGGAACTTGCATAATGGACTTGAAGTTATATTGTTTCTGAAGAGCGGGAACGATTTCTTTCCCGTATTTATCTCTCAATCTAGCTGCTGCCATGACTTAGATCTCTTTCCCTTCCGGCTTAGAAACGCGGACTTTTTTACCTTTGTTCTCTTGGTAGCCCAGACGAACTCCCTTCTTCTTCTTGGAATCGTAGAACATTACGTTGGAAATGTGCATTGGAGCTTCCACTTCTACGATACCACCTTGAGGGTTTTCTTGGGTAGGTCTTAAGAAACGTTTACGTTTATTGAGTCCTTCTACTACTACACGATCCCTTTTCTTATCGATTACTAGGATCTTGCCTTTTTTTCCCTTCTCTTTTCCTGCGATAACGATTACTTCGTCATCTTTGTGAAGGCGAACGGATTTGAATTTTGTATATTCGGATCCCCGATACGTCAGCTTAGACATTATAAAACCTCCGGCGCTAGGGAGATGATCTTAGCGTATTTTTTATCGCGAAGTTCGCGAGCTACTGGCCCGAAAATACGGGTCCCTTTCGGGTTTCCTTTGTCGTCGATAATTGCGACTGCGTTATCATCGAAACGAATATAAGAACCATCTGGACGACGGATTTCTTTTTTAGTTCTGACGACTACTGCGCGTTGAACGGCCTTGTTATGGACCTTTTTCCCCGTGGAATCTTTTAACCCATAAGCAGGTTGTGCGTCTTTAACGGCGACGATGATCTCGTCTCCTACGGAGGCGTAACGTTTTTTAGAGCCTCCTAAGACTTTAATACACATAACTCTTTTTATTCCGGAGTTATCGGCGACTTGGAGGATGGTTTCCTGTTGGATCATCTTACTTTGCCTTTTCTACGATCTTAAATAGACGGTGACGCTTTTCACGGGATAGAGGTCTGGTTTCAATCGCCAGAATTCTATCTCCTACTTGGCATTCATTTTTTTCGTCATGAACCTTCATTTTAACGGTTCTACGAACGATCTTCTTAAACTTAGGGTGAGTCTTACGAGCCTCTACTAACATCACTAGGGTTTTGTCCATAGCGGTGCTCACAACTTTACCTTCGCTAAGAAGTGATTTTTTTATATGCTTCTTTGCAGTTTCCATAATCAGTTCGTTCCTTTAGCTACATTCTTAGCAGAAGCGTTTGCTTTTGCCAGAGCCTGTCTCTTACGAGTAGCTCTTGAATAACGTCTAGCTTTAGTAGCGCCAGACTTCGCAGCCAACTCTCTGTTCTTTTGGATTGTTAGAAGGCGTGCGATTTTTTTCTTCGCATTAGTAATCACCTTCGGGTTTTCCAAAGAACGAGCCACTCCGTATTGGAAACGTGCTGTACGAATGATTTTGTAAGCATCTTCCAATTGTGCTAAAATTTCTGCGTCTTTCAACTCTGCGAGTTTGATCTTTTTCACAGCGTAGACCTCTTCACGAATTCAGTTTGAACAGGCAGTTTATAAGCAGCCAGATCCAAAGCTTTTTTAGCGGTCGCCTCATCGATTCCGCTCATTTCGAATAAAACTCTACCAGGTCTGATCTCTGCGATCCAGAACTCAGGGTTACCTTTACCTTTACCCATACGAGTTTCCGCTGGTTTTTTAGTAATAGGTAGATGAGGGAAGATCCTAATCCAAAGTTTCCCGCCTCTTTTTACCTGACGGTTGATAGTGATCCTTGCCGCTTCGATCTGTCTTGCAGTCAAACGTCCGGAAGTAACGGCTTTAAGACCGAACTCTCCGAAGGACACTTTGGAACCACGCTCGTCGTTTCCTTTCAAGCGGCCCCTTTGTCTTTTTCTGAACTTAACTCTTTTAGGTGATAACATCGTTTTTTACCTTTGGATCATCAAAGACGATCAGTTGGTCCTTCTTTTAACGGCGTATTTATCTTCTTCGGACTCTTCTTTACTGTTGATGAAGTCTCCAGTGTAAGTCCAAACCTTCACTCCGATTTGTCCGAAAGTGGTGCTTGCTTCACGGAATCCTAGATCGATTTTCGCTCTAAGGGTATGAAGAGGAATTCTTCCTTCACGATAACCTTCGCGACGAGCCATATCCGCTCCGTTCAAACGTCCGGAGATAAGGATCTTAATTCCTTCTACTCCACCTCTCATCGCACGACGAAGTTCTTGTTTCATCACGCGGCGGAACGGCTGACGTTCTTGGATTTGGATCGCGATAGATTCAGCGATACATTGTGCAATAGTCTCAGGCTTCTTAACTTCGATAATGTTAAGATTAAGAGGTTTTTCGGTCATAGTCTTAAGGACTTTTTTAACGGCTTCGATATTCGCTCCGTTTTTACCGATTACCACACCTGGCTTAGCAGTGTGAAGGTTCACGTTGATCTTCTCAGGAAAACGCTCCACTACAACTTTTACAACGCCAGCTTCTTTGAAACGGCCTTGGATAAATCTACGAATTCTAATATCTTCGTGCAGGTTCTTTTTATAGTCCTGCTGAGAGAACCAGATGGAATCCCATCCGCGGGTAATTCCGATACGAAGTCCGATTGGGTTAACTTTCTGTCCCATGATTTCCCCTATTAATCCGAGATTACCACTGTAACGTGGCTGGTTCTCTTACGGATCCTTGCAGCTCTACCGCGAGCACGAGGACGGAAGCGTTTAAGAATTGGGCCTTCGTCCACCAGGATCTTTTTAATGAACATCTTGCCTGGATCAGCGTTATCACTTTTCACAACTGCGTTTGCAGAAGCGGATTTGATAAGTTTGAAGATAGGCTCGATCGCTCTTTTGTTAGTATATTTAAGAATATCCAGAGCTTCAGCAACTTCGTATCCACGGATCTCATCCGCAACAAGACGAAGTTTACGAGGCGACATTCTAATAAATCTTGCGATTGCTACGGCTTCCATTACTTCTTAGCCGCCTTTTTATCGGTGTTTCCATGACCACGATAAGTACGAGTCGGAGCGAATTCTCCTAACTTGTGTCCTACCATGTTGTCGTTAATGAAAACAGGGATAAATTTGTTTCCGTTATGAACCATGATGGTGTGACCGATCATGTCCGGGAAAATCGTACTTCTACGAGACCAGGTCTTAAACGGTTTCTTTTGGTTTTCAGAGTTCAGCTTGATCACCTTGCTCATGAGGTGACTGTCGATGAACGGACCTTTTTTAGAAGATCTCATGATGATTACCTGCTCCTATTTCCCTTTCTCTTCTGGATAATGAACTTGTCGGAAGGTTTAGCCCTACGACGAGTTTTGTATCCTTTAGTTGGAATACCCCAAGGAGTCACTGGGTGACGTCCTCCGGAAGTACGTCCCTCACCACCACCATGTGGGTGATCAACCGGGTTCATTACAACCCCTCTGACCTTAGGACGTTTTCCCAACCATCTGTTTCTACCGGCTTTACCGATGGAAACAAGGTTATGATCTCTATTGCTGCAAATTCCTATAGTAGCGTAGCAGTTCTGGTGAACTTTACGAACTTCGGAGCTTGGAAGTTTCAGAAGAACATACTCTCCGTCTCTACCTGCGATAGTAGCGAAGGATCCTGCAGTTCTTGCGATTTGCCCGCCTCTTCCAATTTTCAATTCCACGTTATGCACGTTAGTGCCTGGAGGAATTTTTCCGAGTGGAAGTGCGTTTCCAACTTTAATTTCAGCGCCTTCTCCATTGGAAACTTTGTCTCCAACTTTCATGCCTTCAGCATTTAGGATATAAGCGTATTCTCCGTCAGAGTAACTAACGAGAGAAATAAACGCCGAACGATAAGGATCGTATTCTACAGTTTTAACTGTAGCGGTAATCCCTACTTTGCGACGTTTGAAGTCGATGATACGATATTTGCGTTTTACTCTTCCGCCTTTTCTGCGAACCGCAATTTTACCACCTTCTCCGCGACCTGCTTTGTAATTTAAGCTGATCGTTAAAGGGCGATACGGTTCTGTCTCGGTGATTTCCTCGAAGGTTAATACCGATTTAAAACGGCTGGCGGCAGTAACGGGTTTAAACTTTTTAATTCCCATTTCTTATGCTTCCTTTCCGAAGTCGATGCTAGCTCCGTCTTGGAAAGTCACGATTGCTTTTTTCCAATGAGCTTTAGGAGCAGGTAGATGACGGAATCTTTTTATCTTTCCGCGATACACTTGGATGTTTACGGAAGAAGGTACTACATTGTAAATTTTACGGAAAGCTTCCTTCACTAGAGTTTTGTTAGCTCTAGGGTGGATTTCCACAGTGTATTTTACGGTTCTTTTACCGGCTTTTTCACCGATAGTCTCAAGATCCTGAGACTTTTCAGTGATGATCGGAGATAAGATCACTTCGTTAAGATTCATTTTCCTTCTCCGTAATGTTTGAGAATTTCTCCCAAAGCACCTTCGGTGATTACAAGATTTCTATTATATAGAATGTCACGAACCGCGATACGTTTGGAGTTGATGTATTTTACAGTAGGGATATTACGAACCGACTTTTTAAGGAAATCGTTCTCTCCACCTACTAAGAATCCGATCACTCCGGTGTTCTTTAATCCGATATTATTGAATAAAGTAGAGAAAGCTTTAGTGCTGAATTCTTTTGGATCCAGATCTTCTACTACTTTAATGACCGCGTCTTGGGCTTTCTTATTCAAAACGGAAAGAACCGCTCTGCGTTTCACTTTTGGAGAAACGTTATAAGAATAATCTCTCTTGCGAGGTCCGTGAACAGTACCACCGCCCACCCATTGAGGAGCACGGATAGAACCTTGACGAGCTCTACCGGTTCCTTTTTGGGACCAAGGCTTTTTACCACCCCCGGATACTTCCGAGCGAGTTTTGGTATGATGATTCCCGGAGCGAAGGTTAGCATTCTCCGCTTTGATGGCGTCGTAAATCGCGCCACTGCTATATTTGGATTCGAACAACGCTGCAGGAAGTTCGATTTCCGAGAGCAGTTTTCCTTCTTTTGAGTACTTCTGTGCTTTCATGACTAACCGCGGTCTTTATATCTTCTCAATAGTGATGATGGAGTTTGCAGGTCCCGGAACGGATCCACTTACAAAAACCAAATTTTCTGCTTCGTGAATACGAACCACTTTCAGGTTTAATACAGTTTTTGTATCAAAACCCATACGGCCCGGTAATTTACGACCTTTGAATACTCTACCTGGAGTAGTGTTGGATCCCATGGATCCTGGATGTCTATGAAAACGAGAACCGTGAGCTCCTGGTCCACCATGGTGTCCGTATCTTTTGATAACACCTTGGAAACCTTTACCTTTGCTGGTTCCTGTAACTTTTACAATATCCGCAACAGCAAACACGTCTTGAGCTTTTATCTCAGCGCCTGCAGCCGGCTCTTCGCCGAAATTCCGGAATTCCTTCAACACTCTCTTAGGAGTTAGTCCAGCTTTTGCCAAATGCTTTATCTCGCTTTTGGTCAGGTGTTTTTCTTTATCATCCTGATAAGCTAATTGTATCGCGTCGTAACCGTCCGTAGCGGCGGACTTGACTTGGGAAACTGCGCAGGGACCTACCTCTAAGACGGTTACAGGAATAATGTTTCCTTGCTCGTCGAAGATTTGGGACATCCCTATCTTTTTACCGATTAATCCCTTTGCCATTTCTTCTTCCCTTAGGATTTAATATCCACTGAAACACCTGCAGGGAGTTGTAGCTTCATTAAAGCCTCAACTGTGTCTTCATTGGTGTCCAGAATGTCTATGAGCCTTTTGTGAGTTTTCATCTCAAACTGCTCTCTTGATTTTTTATTTACGTGTGGAGAACGGAGGACTGTGTATATTTCCTTCTTCGTTGGAAGAGGAATCGGACCGGAGACAGTAGCCCCGGTCCTTTTGGCAGTCGCAACGATCTCGTAAGTTGATTGGTCGATCAACTTATGATCGAAAGCTTTAAGCTTTACTCTGATCTTTTGGCCAGCCATTTCCTTTCTCTTACTCGGTGATCTCAGCCACTACGCCAGAACCGATAGTCTTTCCACCTTCGCGAATCGCGAATTTAAGACCTTTGTCCATAGCGATCGGGTGGATCAACTCGATGCTCATCGTAACGTTGTCACCAGGCATTACCATTTCCATACCGTTAGGTAGGTTACAAACGCCAGTGATGTCGGTAGTTCTAAAATAGAACTGTGGACGGTAGTTATTGAAGAATGGAGTGTGACGTCCACCTTCGTCCTTAGTAAGAACGTAAACTTCCGCGTTGAATTTTTTGTGAGGAGTGATTGATCCTGGCTTAGCAAGAACCTGTCCTCTTTCGATGTCTTCTTTTTTAGTTCCACGAAGAAGAGCACCGATATTGTCTCCAGCTTCTGCGGAATCTAAAAGTTTACGGAACATCTCGATACCAGTAACAACTGTTTTAGTAGTCGGACGAACACCAACGATTTCAACTTCGTCGTTGATTTTCAAAGTTCCTTGCTCTACTCTTCCAGTTGCAACAGTTCCACGACCAGTAATAGAGAACACGTCCTCTACTGGCATTAGGAATGGTTTGTCAACGATACGTTTTGGATTCGGAACGTAAGTGTCCAGAGCTTCCATTAGTTTAACTACAGATGGAGCTCCTAACTCAGACTCGTCGCCTTCAAGAGCTTTAAGAGCGGATCCGTAAATGATTGGGGTGTCATCACCAGGGAAGCTGTACTTGTTTAACAAGTCACGAACGTCCATCTCAACCATTTGGATCATCTCTTCGCGCTCATCAGCAGCAAGCATGTCAGCTTTGTTGATGAATACGATGATGTAAGGAACACCTACCTGACGAGCGAGCAGGATATGCTCTTTCGTTTGAGGCATTGGTCCGTCAGTTGCAGATACAACTAGGATCGCAGCGTCCATCTGAGCAGCACCGGTGATCATGTTTTTAACATAGTCAGCGTGACCTGGGCAGTCTACGTGAGCATAGTGGCGGTTCGCAGTCTCATACTCTTGGTGAGAAGTAGCGATGGTGATACCACGAGCTTTTTCCTCAGGTGCGTTATCGATTTGGTCGTACGCTACGGCTTTGTTTTTTCCACCCAATACTTTTGCAAGCGTAGTGGTGATTGCTGCCGTTAGCGTGGTTTTTCCATGGTCAACGTGTCCGATTGTACCAACGTTTAAGTGTGGTTTGGACCTGTCGAATTTCTCCTTAGCCATAGCGTTTTTAACTCCTTACTTTATTAACAAATCTGAATACAGACTTGTTTGTTAAAACAATACAGAATGGTTATCAAAGTCGAAAAGGGTGTCCAAAGATAGGACGCCCCTTCCCTGTGCCATATTTCTAAGGACACCGCTAAAGCCAAGCAAGTTTTGCGTAGAAGCGCTTGCCTGGATCAAATGACGCCCTTCGGTCAACTCAGTGACCTTACGAATCTTCGCGTCCCTCTTAGCCAAACTGGCCAATATATCTCCGAGATATTGATTCGGTGTAAGAATCTCTAACTCGGAAAGGGGACCAATGAAAACCGAATGATTCGGAATTATGTCCTTTAAACCTTTGATGACAGCTACTTTGATCAGGGAAGAAAGATCGAAAGACTTTGTCTCACTTGGAGACTCGTAACCCTCGACAATCATTTGTAGACCGAGAACTTCTTCTCCATCTATTCCCCGGGCGGTGACTTCCGTAAACGCGGATGTAATCGCCTCTTTGATTGGATCAGCTAGCTGAACATTAAACCGCACTCCCTTAGAAAAGTTGTGAGAACTTTCCAAGGACGCGAGCACCTGACCGCTCGAGATCTTTTGATCGAACGCGGTATGCTGAAATGCGACCTTTTGAACCAAATTTTTCCATAGAGCAAATCTTGCAACCTTGATTCCACTTGTTTGAAAGCTTTTCGAAAAAGACTCCTTTAAACGCGAAAGAGAGATCTCCAAATGTAACTCACCGGTGCCTGATAAACGAAATTGCCCCGTTTCAGAAAGAATATCTACACTTACCGCTTCATCCAACCAGGCCAGATCTTGCAAACGATCCCAAAGTTCCTGTCGATCTTCTTCTTTTTCAGGTTCTATCAAGATCTGAAATTGTTTTCTAATCGGAGAGAGTAGAGTTTTGTTTTCTATATTATGTCTCGAAAGGATTTCTCCAGGGATCCAATCCAAAAGAGAAGTAGTTGCGAGAAGTTCTCCTGCATAGCCCGCGGAAACTTCCTCATAATCTCTTGCGGAAATTTGGTATAAATTCTCTATCTTATGTCTTGTTTCGCCATGTAAGAAGAAGTCTCCGACCTTAATGGATGCCAAAGTTTGGAAATGAAGAAGTTTTCCAAGTTCAGGATGGATCTCTCTTTTGAAAGCAACACCTGTTTGCTCTTTGGAAGAAGGAGAAGAAGGCTTTCCTTGGGCGAGGATCTCTAATAGGGAGAGTAATTCCTTTACGCCGAGTCCTTGGAGTGCAGAACCTCCGAGCACTGGAAAAATTTTTCCTTCCCAGAACCCTTGTACCAAACCTTTGAGAGCAAGTTTAGGAAGAAGTTTATGATCTTTCAGATATTCTTCCGAAAGTCCGTGGTCCCATTCTATGAGCGGTAGGAACTCCGACTCCTGACCTTCTCCCTTTAAAACGGGAATACTTCCGTCTTCTTTGAATAAAAGGATCGGTTCTTTTCCTAAGGCGACTTCTAGATCAACGAGTGGAGAAAGAATGTCCGCACCAGGACGATCTAGTTTATTTAGAAAAAATAATATTGGTTTTCCTGACTTTCTAAGTGCTTCGACGTTCTGGAAGGTCTGGGATTTTAATCCTTCGAATGAATCTATAAGAACCAAGCCGAAGTCGGAAACGAGCAAAGAAGCGTTTGCTTGGGACTGAAAGTCAAGATGTCCAGGATTATCCACGAATTGGAGAATGACCCGAGGCTTTTTCGTATCAGGATAAGGAATCCGAGCCACAGTAGATTGGATAGAAATTCCTCTTTCTATCTCTTCCGGAAGATAATCGGACTCTGTGGTACCTTCTTCAATTCTGCCCGGCGCAGAAATTTTGCCGGTCTCGAATAAGATCCTTTCTAAGAGTGTGGTCTTACCCGCATCAATATGTGCGAATATTCCTGGATTTAAGAATGGTACTGACATAAGAGAAGACCGTAAGCAAAAATCCATTCGTTCGCCAAGGTGCGCGTACGTCAAAGAAAGAATCTCTCTGCTTTACTTCGAATCCAAAGAAGAGCGGCAACCAAGTCTTTAAAAGAACCTTACCGACCTAAAAAGAAATAAACTTTTCTTATATTCAGTAGTAGCCTCATTACAATGGCGCTACTACTCGTAGAACGAAAGTCCGGTTAGAGCCAGCCGGCTTTTATTTCAATAACTTGCGATGATCGCACCCATGACCGACATAACCAGAAAAGAACAGCCGCATTCGAATAACCAAAGGCCAAGTTTTCTTCCCATCCAAATCACTTCCATCGAAGTGGAGGTTACTACAAAACCGATCCATAGCCAAAGTGCACAAATTACTCCTCTCCAAATACCCTCACCCGCCAGATAAGGAGAAGGCATAGCGAACAGATAAATGACGGCTATCACATAAGCGGTCACAAAGTTTGCGACTAAGTTCCAAAATAAATTCGGAAGCATATCTGAAAACTTTTCATTTCCTGTGGGCACAATATTCGCGAGCCTCATCCAAACTTTGCCAAGAATGGGTCCATGCAAAAGAAAGCCTAAAACCATAGCGGCAAGAGTAGCCAACAAAACTGAAGTTAAATTGATCGGTATCATACTATTATCCAATAGATTTTTCCGCTGCATAATATTTTGCAAACGGATGGATCTCATTAACATACTAATTAGTATGTTACAAGAAAAATATTTTCCCGCATCCTTTTTTGTTGCGGAATTCGGGAAAATAACTTAATTAGTAGGAGAGATTAAGTTCCGAAATAAATGAAGAAGGCAGTAAAACAGTTACCAAAAACCCGAGATCTGGAAAAAACCAGAGAGAAAATCCTATACACTGCCTTTCAGAAGTTTTTCCAATCAGGCTTTCAGGCCACAAGCATGGATGATATAGTAAAGGGAACTGATTTGAGTAAAGGAGCGTTTTACCATCAATTTCCTACCAAGTTCATTTTAGGTTACGCGGTGGTGGAGGAAGTTATCCGGCCTCTGATTATAGACCGCTGGATCCGCCCTCTCCAGGATTACGAGGATCCTTTGCAAGGGATCCTGGATCTGATGCAAAAACATATCTGCGATATTAAGCCGGATCTAATTCGTTATGGATGCCCTTTGAATAATTTTATGCAGGAGATGTCTCCTGTGGATAAAGGATTCCATACTCGATTAAAATCCGCTCTTCAGCTTTGGATCCAAGAATTAGAAAAAGAATTGGTACGAGCAAAAGAGAACGGACTGATCCTAGAAAATATCAATACCCAGGAAGCTGCTTCCTTTATCGTAATGTTTCATGAAGGAGTCTATGGCTTCTTAAAAGGATCAGGTGACCGGAAATTATCCGGTCACTTTCTCAACATGATGAAAAATTATCTCCAATCGATCTCAACTGGCAAATGAGATTATTCAGATAGATCTATTTTCGATCCTCTTAGTCCTACAAATCTCTGCGTAACGAAGTGCGCTCATTCTAGGTTTTCTTTTCATAGTAGTATAATCCACTTCTACCAAACCAAAACGAGGACCATAACCATCATTCCATTCTAAATTATCTAAAAAGGACCAATGATAATAACGTTCCACTTTGACACCTTCATCCAAGAGAAGTTTAATCTGATAGAGATGGTCTACGATATATTTTTCTCTCTTCTCATCTTTCTCATCCGGGATTCCATTCTCTGTAATATAGATAGGAAGTTTGTATTTGTCCCAAGCTCGATGGCAAACTTTGTGAATACCTTCCGGATAAATTTCCCAACCTAGATCATTTTTCTCTGATTGTGAGATACTAGGATCCACCAAAGGAGTAGCGAATAGATTTCCCGGATTATAGCTAGCTTTGAATAAATGTCTGGAATAATAATTGATCCCAATAAAATCACAGAAGATCCCCTTCCCTTCCGGATAACCGAAACCTACAGGAAAACAAAGTTTACCTTCTACAAAACCTTTCATATGGATTTCGTGAAATAGATAATCGCTTAAAAAACATCCTAATTTGGCGAGTGGATGAGAATTAAAAGGTTCGAATATAGCAAGATGATGTGCAAAACCAACTTTAGTTTCTCCCACAAATCCGAGTTCCTTCCGGATTTTATGGATCAGCTTATATGATTTCAAATGTACTAAGATTAGATTTTTAGTAACCTTCATGTAAGCCGCAATATCACCGTGACTTCCTGGAGGATATTTTCCATCCATATAACTATCATTTGCGAATACATTCGGCTCATTGATAGTACACCATTCTGAAACGAGATCCCCGAAATTTTTAATGGAGAAGTCCACAAATCTCATGAAGTCCTCTACTGCATCCTTGGAAAGCCATCCTCCTTTTTCTTGGAACCATTGAGGACAAGAGAAATGATGAAGAGTTACAAGTGGTTTAATGCCTGCTTTGATAAGTCTTTGGAACTCGTCCCGATAATGTTCCACTCCTTCCGCGGACCATTCTCCTTGTTTAGGTTCTATACGACTCCATTCGATGCTCATCCGATAACATTCTTGGTGGAGTTGAGAAAGAAGTTCTATATCTTCTACATATCTACGATAATGATCCGCTCCAGTGATGGAAGATTCTCCATTTCCTACTTTTCCGATCAGAGACCAAGCATACCAATTATTATATATATCTCCACCTTCTATCTGAGTTGCTGCTGTCGCAGAACCCAATAAAAAATCTTTAGGAAGTTCGAAACTTTTAGACATGTTAATTCTCCTTCTTTTCTCCGAGGCCTTCTTTCATTTCTAACGCAAGCACCAATAGATCAATTTGTGTTTGTACAAGCTCCATACCATTCACGCCGAATTCTCTTGGGATCAAAGTTTCTCTAAGAGCGACTCTCTGCCCAAGGCTCCAAAGAACTGTTGTAATTGTAGGAACTAGTATTGCTAAGGAAGAAGGGATACTAAGACTTCTATCCCCTTCCCCCTTTTCTAAAATTTGTATGATAAGTTTTTCGGTGAATAGGAACTCTGCGAATAGTGACTCTTCCGAAGAAGCATCCAATTGAAAAGAACCACGCTCTCTGAATACAAAGTCGAACTCTGCAGTAAAACGTAGTAAAGGTTTATGAGTTTCTAAATATTTAGCTAGAGTTTTGAGAAAGGAAACAAGCTCTTCCTTACCGGAAAGATTGGAACTTCTCAGCTTTTCAAATGTTTGGAGCTGAAAATCATTCCAAGGAGAAAGAAGTTTACGAAGAACCGCGATACTGAGTGCTTCTTTTGTATCAAAATAACGGTACAGATTTCGCCTGGTGCAAGTTGCTTTGGCGGCAATCTCCTCCATAGAAACATCCAGGAGTCCTTTGGCTAAAAACAGCGATTCTGCGGCTTCTAATACAAGTTCTCTGGTTTGCTCCCTTGTTCCCACATCCCCTCTTTTTAAAATGTCACATATTGTGACATTTTTCTAAAAATGGACCTGAATTCAAGAATCGTCAAGCCATTTGCAAATTTGCGGAAAAGTAAAAATGAGACGGTAACTTTAAATCAATTATCCCTTAGGGCACATAACGTAATTCTTTAAGTGAAATATCTCAAATTAGGTACAGCGGATCCTGTTTTTTTGCCTTATTACCGCGGAAAAGATTCGCGCTCTATCAAGTATGAAATTCTCTGGAATTCTATTTTATTTTTATGACAATAAAACTCCCCAATTTGCAAAATATTCGATTCTGTTTCTTATTTGTTCTTTTTCTCCTAACGCTTGTGACATGCGACGGGGGAGGAGGCGGTGGACTTAAGTTCTTCCTTGGTGGAGGATCAACTCCTCCAACTGTAACAAACTCTTCCCTAAAGGTAGGAAGACAAGGTTACGCTGGATTGCCGACAGGCAGAACTTTAAAGTTGGGTAGTTTATATGCTAGCAGCGTAAATCAATATACAATGGTAATTACGAATACAAGCTCAGAAAGTATAACGCTCAGTGGTGCTCCAAACTACGTTATTTTAGGCGGAAGTCATTCGGACCAATTCAGCCTAACTCAGCCAACCTCAAACGTTTTAAGCGCTAGCGCGACCCAAACATTCACCCTTACCTTTTCGCCTAAGACCCTCGGTGTAAAAAAGGCGACTTTAAAGATTGTTTCGGACGATCCCTTGAGTTCAAATTTCCTTCTAAATATCGAAGTTACCGCAACTCCTCTACCTGGCCCGGATATCAACTTAAGTTATGGTGATAATTCCCTAACTTCCGGCGTTTCTAATCTGAACTTCGCGACCAGTTCCGGAACCACTCAGACAAATCAATTAACAATCTATAATATAGGCGACCAAGATCTTACTATTTCGAACACAAGCATAACCGGAACAGATAGTTCTAAGTTTAGCCTAAGTGCTTTATCCGGAAGTAGCACAATCGTTTCGGGAGGAAGTAGAACTATCTCGATCACTTTTGCGCCGACTTCTTCTGCCTCATATTCCGCAAGTTTTAATATCCAAAGTAATGATAGTTCTTCTCCTTTCCAAATAGCATTAAACGGCACAGGCACTTCTGGTCCGGTCCCTAATATAAAAGTATCTTACGTAAATAATAGTAGTATTACAGAAGATGCAACAACCGGAACAGGGCATACTTTTAGTTTCGGAAGTATTCTCCCTGGAGCCAGCTCCAGTTCGATCTCTGTTACAATCTTAAATTCAGGGACAGCCAACTTGACTCTGCCTAGCACCCCGGTTACTTTAAGCGGCACAAATCAGAGCGAGTTTTCAGTGACTCAACCTCCACTCTTGACTCTTTCGCCAAATTCTTCCACTACGTTTACGATTAAATTTAGTCCATCTAGCAACGGAAGTAAAACGGCAAAAGTGACTCTCGCATCTTCCAATGGAGATTTGGGTTCTGCATCTTCTTCTGCCATTGATCTTAGCGGAGTCGGTGGTAGTAAGGATGTTTTAATACAATGGAACAATGCAAAAGAAAAGGATGTTAATAAATCCGGCGGAGGTTTTAAAGTCTGTTATAAAAAAGGGTCAACCTTTACGGCAGAAGGAGACTCCGGAGTAACTTGCACAAATGTTCCTTGGACAAGCGGTTCTTACGCTCCAAATAGCAAATTAATAACCTTCACCTCTACCGGAACATATTACGTTAAGTTAAAGTCTTACTCGACTTTAAATACAGGTTCCGCTTTTTCTTCTCAATTCTCTATCAATATTACTGGTCCATAATATGAAAAAATTAATCCAATTCTTCAAAAAAAATATGAAGATCCAAATCTTAATATTTATACTTACACTCTTATTCGTAGGAGGTCTAACTGCAAAAGGTTCAGACCAAAACTTCCTACAAAAGATCAAAAGGCAGTTCGAATCCTTAGCCCAAACTGATTCAAGCTCAGAAGGTCTCAAAAAACGCAGATTCGCAAAGAATCAAAAATTCGTGCAAGGAGAGATCCTAGTAAAATTCAAAGGAAATACCGGAGAATCCGTCAAAACCTTTGCAGCAAATAAGCTAGGAGGTTCCCTTCTAGAATCCGTTCATTCAAACGGACTTAGTAGAATTTCCGTAAGAGAAGGTTCTTCCATAGAAGAAGCTATCCAAGAATATAATAACCAACCTGGAGTGGAATTTGCTCAGCCTAATTATGTGTATCATAAAACTGTGAAAACACCGAATGATCCAGGGTTCAATCAACTTTGGGGTCTGAAAAATTCCGGACAGACAATTTTTTCTCCTTCTTATTCCACTTCTAACCCTGGGACAAGTGGCAACGACATGAATATGCAAAACGCATGGGATCTACAAACGGATTGTACTACCACAGTAGTTGCCGTTATTGATTCCGGGGTGAACTACAATCATGAGGATCTTTCTTCAAATATGTGGTCTAGCGCAAGTTGTGTGAGTGATACTGGAGTTTCCCTCGGAGCATGTTCGAATGGTTATGATTATGCAGATATAGATTCAGATCCTATGGACTTGGACGGGCATGGAACTCATGTGGCAGGAACAATCGCTGCGAAAGGAGATAATAATCTTGGATCCTCAGGAGTCTGTTGGAACGCCAAAATAATGGCGGTTAGAGTTTTAGATGAATTCGGTTCCGGAACCACAGCTGACATCGTAAAAGGGATCAATTTTGCATTACGTAACGGAGCTAAGGTAATTAACTTGAGTCTCGGCGGAAATACTTACGATAGTTCATTTGCAAATGCAATTACCTCCGCCGCCTCAGGAAGCCCTTATGAGGCTTTATTTATAGTAGCTGCAGGTAATGATGGCGCAGATTTGCAAGGCTCGAGTACTTCTCTTTATCAACAATCCTACCCATGTGAATTCACTCACACGAATCTTTTATGCGTAGGAGCATTGGACCAAGCGTATCTAGTCGCTAACTTTTCTAATTATGATTCAAATGCAACCTCCACAAATCGTTCCGTAGATGTGGGAGCTCCCGGAACAAATATCAGAAGTTCTTGGACAGGATTAGAAGGATATGAATTAACCGATTTTTCCACATGGACAATTTATTTAAGCTCTGGCACAAGCTGGGCGGCAAATAATTGTACAATAGGCGGTAGTAGCTACAGTATGTTACTTCTCCCTAACGATTGTGCAACTGTGATGGCAGGAACATCTACGAGTGGTTATGCTGCAAATACTACTAGTTATGCCTATAAAACGTTTTCACTTGCAAGCGGAACCGATCTCACAAAAGTTAGCGCGTTAATTTATCTGGACACCGAATCATACGATAAAGTTTATACTTCCTATCGTGGGGATAATTTAGTACCCCATCCTAGCCAATCCCCTTATGGATTAGGAGTATATTCTGGAGAAATGAACGGTGCTTTAGGGTCCGTAGAATATTCTTTACCACTTTGCACAGGTTCAGCCACAGCTTGTACGTTTGCCTTTTATTTTTATTCGGACTCGACTATATCTAAGGCTGGGGTTGGAGTTGTTTTATTCGAGTTGACCACTTTGGATAAAGACAATCTCACCCAATATAAAGTGATAGATGGTACATCAATGGCGACGCCTCATGTGGCTGGAGTGGCAGCGCTTGTCCGTTCCTATAATCCAACTCTAAATTCTCAAGATGTAATAGAGGCGATTGGAAATGGAGGTAAAACAACTTCTTCCATTAGTGCCAAGACCAAATATGGAACTTCAGTAGATGCTTATGGTGCTTTAAAATATCTACAAGCACCTACCGGTATAACAGGCGCCATTCAATAACTTTCCACTCTTTTAAGTCCGGGTTTCGGCCCGGATCTCTCCCTCAATACAAATTGATTTTTCTAAAAGATAAAAAAACTTTTAGGAAAATTTTATTATTTGTATAATTTTATTACAAATAGCAAGTATCGGGTTTCGAGTTTACTCTTTCTTACCTATACTCCAAGACCATGAAAGGACAACAAAACACAGATTTCGAAAGGATTGCAGACGCGATCTTCTATCTTCGTAAAAATTTCAAAACACAACCAAACTTGGAAGATGTAGCCGGCAAACTCAAACTTAGCCCTCATCATTTCCAGAGAATGTTTACGGACTGGGCAGGAGTAAGTCCAAAGAAGTTCTTACAATACACCACCTTGGAATATGCAAAAGGTTTATTAAAAGAAAATGGCTCCTCCTTGCTTGATACAGCTCTGGATTCGGGACTTTCCGGGACAGGTAGATTGCATGATCTATTTGTGAATATAGAAGGAATGACTCCGGGTGAGTACAAGAACGGAGGAAAGGATCTTTCGATTAATTATAGTTATGCCGAGAGCCCTTTTGGAAGATTACTTGTGGCTTCTACACCAAAAGGAATTTGTTATATTTCATTTTCCGAAAATGAGAAGAAGGTATTCCAAGAATTAAAATCCATCTTTCCGAACGCAACATATAATCAGACCGTAGATATGATCCAACAGAATGCATTGTTCATATTCACTCATGATTGGAGCCAGCTGGGTAAGATAAAGTTGCATCTTAAGGGAACCGACTTCCAACTCAAAGTATGGGAAACTCTTTTAAAAGTCCCGATGGGGAAACTTTCCACCTACGGGCAGATAGGAGAACAAATGGGAAATCCTAAGGCAACTAGAGCCATAGGAACTGCGATTGGTAATAATCCTGTAGCATTTCTAATCCCTTGTCATAGAATCATCCGTTCTTCCGGAGAGTTTGGAGAATACCATTGGGGAGATTCTCGTAAAGTTGCGATGATCGGCTGGGAAGCTGCCAAGACGGATCTGGTAAACAGGAATGATCTGTGAACCCGGACTTTTTAAAATTAAATTGGCATAGTCTATTAGAAAACTTGAATTCTTCTGGTGCCGTCCTTCAAAAGAAAGTATTAGATGAGGCAAGTTGTTCGGAATGGATCTCTTCCTACGATCAATCAGATCTATTTCGTAAAACTGTGGTGATGGAAAAATATCGTTTTGGTTCCGGAGAATATAAATATTTCAAAAACCCAGAACCAGAACAAATCACTAAGATCAAAAAGGAAATCTATCCAAAACTTTCTCCATTAGCGAACCAATGGATGGAAAATCTGGGAATTAATAACAGATTTCCACTCGATTTGAATACTTTTCAAGATCTATGCAAAGAGAAGGGACAAACTCAACCTACAAGTCTTTTGCTCAAATACGGAAAAGGAGGATTTAATACTCTTCACCAAGATCTATACGGAGATATTTATTTTCCGATCCAATTAGCATTCTTCCTAAATGAGCCAGATAAAGACTATGAAGGAGGCGAATTTGTATTAACTCAATCCAGACCAAGAGCTCAATCTAAACCGATAGTGTTCCGTCCTGAAAGAGGAGATATGATCATATTCACTACTGACTTTTTCCCAGTCAAAGGAGTAAAAGGATATTATAGATCTCAGGTAAAACATGGAGTCAGCGAAGTTCATAGTGGAAACAGACATACTTTGGGTATAATCTTTCACTACGCGGTATCTTAATGCTTCTTCATTCCCAATTTCAATCACAAGAAATAAGATCTTTGATTCGAAAAAAGAAATTAGCTTTGGCTGGAAATTTGAAACTAAAAATTTACGGAACTCTTTCTTGTAATTCAGGCAAAAGAATGAATAAACAAAATCGTATTTTCTTTACTTCTGAAAAAGAAGCGATCCATTTAGGGTTCAGACCTTGCAGGCATTGTTTAAAAGAAAAATATAAAGTTTGGAAAAATGGAACTGTTTGAATCGGAAAGGCAGAGGAACTTACTTCCTTATCAGGGAATCGTAACGTATTACGGGACGATCCTTGCTAAGAGTGCTTCGGACAGTCTTCTAAAAATTTTACTTGAGGACATCCCTTGGAAGAACGACGAGGCTATAATTTACGGAAAACATATAACCACTAAAAGAAAAGTAGCCTGGTTCGGAGATTCAGATTATGAATACACATATTCAAACACCACCAAAAAAGCCTTACCTTGGACAAAAGAACTTTCGGAGCTCAAAAGTTTAATGGAAGAAATCACTGAAACTAAATTTAATTCCTGCTTACTCAATTTGTATAATAATGGAGAAGAAGGGATGGCCTGGCATAGCGACGATGAAAAAGCCTTGGGGAAAAATTCCGTAATCGCTTCTTTATCATTTGGAGCGGAAAGAAAATTTTACTTCAAACATAAGTCCACAAAAGAACAGATTTCGTTAATCTTAGAACATGGAAGTTTATTAGTTATGCGAGGAGCCCAAGAATCTTGGCTGCATAGTCTTCCTAAAACAAAATCGATCAAACAACCCAGAATAAATCTGACTTTTAGAACCATGCGCCATTAAGACAAAGGTTCTAAAAACTTTCTAGCCAAACTAGCGGCAGCATAATATGCAGGAGAAGGATTGAATTCATACTCCTTCAAACATACTTCCGTAAATTTGATCGCATGTTCGTCTCCATGCTCGATTGCTCCGTTTATCATTTCCTCTCTGGATTCTTTTTCTAATCTTTCAGGAAGTTCCAGATTTAACTTTTTACCGAATGCTGAAAATAAAGCCGCTCCCGACTGCCATGAATATCTTAAGACCGACTTTTTTTCATATTCATTCAGAAAAGGCAATATACTTCTGAGAGCGGAAACACTAGTCACAGAATGGATAAAAACGATCGCGGATAGATTATCTTCCACATTATTCAACACTACTCTGGAAAATCCTTCCGATAAGCCTGAGATAATTTCTTCAGGTCGATTAGAAACGTTTAGATATCCGATCACGGGAGAAAAATGATCATAATCTCCTAATCCCTGCAGAGAAGAAACGATTGTGCCCGAAAAGTTTTTAAATTCATTCGGAACAAAGTCCACTTTTTGTATAGCGTCTTCCGGCTGTAGACCCAGCAAAGAATCAAAAGAAGTAGGCAATTCCAAATAACTAGAGGCCCAAACTGCTAATCCGGAAGCAAGTTCTCTCCTTCTACGTCTGGATTCTTTTCTAGTCAAACTTCTGACCGCATGTCCTGTGCGGATCACTCCATGTGTAGCGTCTGCACAAATCCCAGGAGCAAGTTTGACCGCCCATTCAGAAATCGTTTTTTGCCAGGGACCTTCTTCCAGCTCTGAGTTAAAAAAGTTTTCCCATTCAGGATATGTATCCGGAATTCCCAGGAAGTCTTTCCAATCTCCGCTGTAGATTTTGTTTCTAGGTTTCTTTTTTTCTAAGAATTGGTTTCCATACCGTTCCAACCAAGGGAAAATACTTTCTCTTTTCCCCATGGTAAGCAATGCCTCACAAGCCATTGGGGCATGATTACTGAGTCCGTTTTTTAGATCAGGACCATAAGGTTCTAAATATTCTAAAACTTTCTCCATCGTATCCTCTTCTTCCATATAGCATAGCCGCCTTGATCCTTACGAACCAGTATATTAAAATAACAGAATGCTCTCGAAACCTCTTAGGATCTTAAACTGGATCCCATCCTGGGAAGTTTTACGTATCATATATTCCATACCGGTTTTCACATCGTCTCCCAGGCTTAAATTAGGTTCCAATGGCGAACTTAAGGGTTTGAAAAAATTATCCCAATGCACCGGGATCACCATCTTAGGAGAAGTTTTTGTCACCGTTTCTTCGTAATATTTCGACCTAAATTCTTCTTCCTGTTTACCGAGCATTGCAATCCCTAAAAACAGAACGTCCGCCTTTAGACCTTCCCAAGCGTTTTCTATATAATTCGTACTTCCTTTAATTAAGATGGAATGTTTTCCCTGTTCTACTAAAAAATCGTAGGTCCCGCCCTCTATATAATCTTCCGCCTTAGCTGGTTGAGAAAGAGCCTCTGTTAGATCCGGTCTATTCGGATCGGCAGCATTCGTTTTTCCTAAAATTTTAAAAGGAGGAGTATGTTTAGAATTCAACACAGTGATCTTAAACTTACCTATCTGGATCTTTTTCCCGGGTTGGAATAATGCCAATTGTTCATCAGGCAACCCTCCCCCTTTTCCGATTTGGATGGTAGAAAGAGAACCGTATAATTTCGCTCCGGTTTCCTTAGCGATAAAAGGAGAATCCATAGAATGGTCGTAATGAGAATGGCATACCAAGATCCCTTTTAAACGTTTAATACCCGCAAGTAGCATAACGTATTTAATCTCTTGTTCATCCGAAGAAATTTTAGAGAACATGGTTCTAAAAAGAGAAGGCCTGGAAAAAAATCCATCCGTCAAAATCTGAGTCTCTCCATCATCCAATAGAATGGAGCTAGTACCTAAAAATACCGCTCTTACTTTTCCCTTTGGGATCTCTGAAGAAAGATCCTTGGGATCATTTCCTATAAAATGTTCCTTATAGTCCTGGATATTTGCGGAAGAAGTCAGACAATTCTGCATTAATAAGACCGCAGTCAAAAGACTAAAAAAACTGGACCTGGAACCTCTTATACTCATGCTACCTACCGAAAATAACTTTCATAAACTAACATACACTTCAAACTTCTGCCAAGTAGAAATTCCTAATGATACCAAAGTTCTTTAAGACCGGAAAGGAATTCCGTTCCTGGCTTTCCAAAAATTATAAAAAAGAAACGGAACTTCTTCTAGGCTTTTATAAAATAAAGTCCTCCAAAAAAGGAATTCTTTATGGAGAGGCAATAGATCAGGCATTATGTTTCGGTTGGATAGATGGGATCCGAAAGAGCATAGACGAGGATAGTTATACTGCTCGCTTTACTCCCAGAAAAACCGGAAGTATTTGGAGCAAGGTCAATATTAAACGTATCCAAGAGTTGATCCAGGAAGGTTTAGTCCAAGAGTCCGGACTACAAGCATTCCATTCTGAAAAGAAAAAGACCGCGCAATATTCATTCGAACAGGATAAGATAGAACTACCTTCTATTTTTAAAAAACAATTCCAAAAAAATACAAAGGCCTGGGAGTTCTTTAAAAGCCAGGCACCTTATTACCAGCGAACTGCCATTTGGTGGGTGATCAGTCCCAAAAGGGAAGAAACTAGGCTTAAAAGGTTGGATATTCTCATCTCAGACTCCCAATCCCAAAAGAGGATAGATGCAATCACATGGAAGAAGAAGGAGTCCAAAACCTAAACTTCTGCCCTTCTCTCCTAATTTTCACTCGAAAATGAGCGTTTTTAATGGATTGACCAAAAGTGGATTCTTTCGATTTTGGTATTTTTGATATTGAGACTTAGATTCATTATCTAGAGAGAATGCCATGAAACGCCTATTGCCCCTAGTTTTTCTATTCCTATGGACCTGCTCCAACTCTTCCTCCAAAACCCCAATGGGGCTTTTAGGTGGAACTGCCTCCACTATTAGCTCCAATTTCGAGATTACCTCCCCCTCCGAAGGAGAAATTCTATCCGTTTATCAGTTCGACCTGGGGATCGGAAGCGCAAGCTCCGGGAACTACGAAGTGTTTCTGAACGAAAACAAGGAAACGGAAGTGGAAGGTGAAACCACTGAATTCCAAGTATCCAACCTTAAACCGAAAAGAGGACAAAACACACTCAAAGTAGTTTTAACGAGTGAAGAAGGTAACGTACTTGAAAAATCCGTCTCCTTCTATTTCGGGAACAAACTAACTGCGGGAGGATCACATTCAGGATTTATAATAAATGGATCCGTTTATATCTGCGGAAGAAACAATAAAGGCCAATTAGGGACCGGATTTTCGGAAGGAGATACAAGCAATCCGAATATAGTAAAACTCACTTCTATCTCAGGGATCGTAAGCCTTTCATTTAATCAAAACAATTCATTAGCGATCAAAGACGATGGAAAAGTGTATACTTGGGGAGCAAATGCCCAAGGACAATTAGGCCTCGGAAACACAACTGAACCTGCAGTTGGGACCGCAGGAAATCCGGCTGCACAAACACCTCCTACAGAAGTTCCAGGGATCACAGATGCTGTTATGGGAGCATTCGGTTTCAATCACGCAGTAATCCTTAAGTCTGACGGAACAGTAGTCTCATTCGGACAAAATAATGTGGGCCAATTAGGAAATGCAGATCCGGCAATTACCACTACGACAGTTTCTTCCAATCCTGTGACCGTGGTCGGGCTTACTAATATCATCCAAGTAATTGCAGGTTCCCAACATTCCGCCGCCCTAGATTCAAACGGTGACGTTTATGTTTGGGGAAGAAACCAGTATGGAAATTTAGGAAATGGAACTACTTCCACTGCGACTGCAATTACCTCAACTCCCGCAAAGGTTCCAGGACTTACCGGTGTAAAACATATAGCGAATGGGAGAGATCATATTCTCGCATTAAAAAGCGACGGGACAGTTTTTGCCTGGGGATTAAATGCAAGTGGTCAGCTGGGTTTGGGGAACCAAGACAGTCCTAAAAATACTCCATTACAAGTAAATAATATAACGAATGCTATTCGAGTATTCGCAGGCGGGACCCAAAGTTTTGCCCTACTCTCCGACGGAAGTATCCAAGGTTGGGGAGAAAATGGACAAGGCAACCTAGGAAATCCGGACGCTGCTACTAAAGTTACCGAACCAAACTTAAGCGTAGTCGGGATCGCTAAAGGATCCAGCTTAGGGATCGGAGCTCTTCACGGTTTTGTATTATTGCCTGATAGTTCCGTTTATGGTTGGGGTTGGAATTTTAGAGGTTCTTTAGGAAGGTCTGATCTGCAAGATTCTTGGGCTGCCAAGACCCCAGTTGCTTTAACATTTCCATAAGAATAGTGCCACTTATTATAAAAAGATCCATATTCCTATTTTCCATTTCCTTAATAGGATGTTCCGAGATCGGGAAACAAGTTTTTGGAAATGGGAATTGTAACCTTCAAGATCCGGCTTGCGGATTTTCGGAAATCTATCCCTTGGTTTCCGTTTCCGGAAGCAAGTTAGATCCCTGGGAATATGAAGAAGGAGAAGAATTGTCCGGAGGCAAAGGTATGACCTCTTACGATTTTACTTCGAGGGCTTATTTACAATTTGCACCGGGACTTCCTTTGGACAAAATTTCAGATTTTACGGTGGGCCAATCCGTCTTTGAGGTTCCTTGGGAAAACTCCAGCTCAGGACAAATAGATAGAAGAGGACTCGGACCTCTATTCAATGCAAATTCCTGTTTAGCCTGTCATGTGGGAAATGGAATAGGAAAAGTTCCTTCTGGACCGACTGAAACTATGCTAACCGCGTTAGTCAGACTTAGTAACGATCCGAATTATGGAGGGCAATTCCAACCCTTCTCCTTGAGCGGTGTTCCCGCAGAAGGAAAGGTGTCCGTTTCTTATTCCCAGGTCGAAGGAGTTTTCAAGGATGGAACTCCATATACATTAAGAAAGCCTAAAATAGAATTTTCCAATCTAAATTACGGTCCCCTTGCCTCGGACGGAGAAATATATTCTCTCAGAAATACTTCTAAGGTAATCGGAATGGGATTATTAGAAGCGATCCCTGATGAAACTTTGTTATCTTTACAAGATGAATATGATTCCAATTTCGATGGGATCTCAGGAAGAGTGAATTCGGTTCCTGATATTGCGACGGGAACCAATAAGATAGGCAGATTCGGTTGGAAATCAAACGAACCCAATTTGAAACAACAAGGCTCTCGCGCATTTTTAGAAGATATAGGAGTGACCAGTCCTCTTTTTCCTTTTAAAAACTGCACATCCGCTCAAACCGCATGTGATTCTTCTCCTCATGGCAACTTGCCTGAATTGAATCCTGCTAAAATAGATATGATGGTAAAGTATATGAGGCTGATCGCGGTTCCTGCGAGAAGGTCACCTTCTTCTTCCGAAACCATTGCCGGGAAAAAGATCTTCTTTCAAGCCGGATGTAGTTCTTGCCATATTTCCAAATTACTAACTGGAAATATTTCCGGAGCACCCGAAATATCAGGACAAATAATCCGACCGTATACTGATCTTTTATTACATGATATGGGAGAAGGTCTTAATGATGGAAGATCGGATCATTTGGCCTCCGGAAAAGAATGGAGAACTCCTCCTCTCTGGGGAATCGGCTTAGTTTCCGAAGTAAATGGAACATTACAATTATTGCATGATGGAAGAGCTGAAAGTTTTATGGAAGCCGTTCTATGGCATGGAGGAGAAGCGGAAAGAAGTAAACAGTATGTGCTGGGACTTTCTTCTTCTCAAAGAGATCAACTAGTTAGATTTTTGGAATCACTTTAATTTAGGATCTTGTCCTGGGAGAGTGAAATAGAAAGTAGCACCCTCTCCTTCCTTGGATTCAGCCCATACATCTCCCCCATGACGAGAAGCGATCCTTTTGACAATTGCAAGACCAACTCCTGTGCCTTCAAAGTCCGCATTGGAATGTAATCTCTGGAAGACCCCAAATAATTTATTATAATACTGCATATTAAAACCTGCACCATTGTCTTTTACATAAAAGACCGTTCCTTCTTCTGATTCCATAAAACCGATTTGGATCAGTGGTGATCCTGCTTTTTTAGTATATTTGATCGCATTTGAGATCAAATTCACCCAAAGTTGACGCACCGCAGGTTGGTCCGCTCTAACATTAGGAATATCTTGTATCTCAAAACGGATATCTCTTCCCGATTCTAAGTTTATTAATTCTTTATATACTGTGGTAGCCAATTCTTTCATCGAAATTTCTCTTTCGGCGAGTTCGGTTCTCCCCAACCTGGAAAATTCCAGAAGATCATCCACTAACTGACCCATCTGCTTGGCATTCTCTATAATCTTGCCTATGATCCTTTTTCCTTCCGCATCAAAATTCACTCCGTAATCTTCCATCAAGATCTGAGTGAAACCGCTGATCCCTCGGATAGGCGCTCTTAAGTCGTGAGAGATAGAATAGGAGAAGGATTCTAATTCCTTATTTGCCAAAACTAATTGTTCTGTGCGGACTTTTACTCTTTCCTCTAGATCATTATTCAATAGGCGGATCTCATTCTCCGCCTCTTTACTTGCAGTGATGTCTTGGTGGACTACAATCACTTCTAAAATATTACCCGCCGTGTTTTTAACCGGATAAAGTACCATCTGCAGCCAACGATTCCTTCCAGAACTTCCGATTAGTTTCGGATCATAAGGGAAAGGTTCTGAAATTGCAGGCTCTCCGCCGAATGCTTTCTCCACAAAAGGGAAAAACCCGGCTTCCTTGATCTGAGGATCTTTTAATATATTATAATCGACTAATACATCCCTTCTGGTATTCCACATCTCTTCCCAGGCGTAATTTGTTCCTGTACAAACACCTTGAGGATCGTAGGTCAGCACAGGATATGGAAATTGTTCTAGAATAGTCCTGAATCTGTTCTCACTTTTGAATAGGTCCATAGTTTTAGAACTGACCAACTTCTCTAATTCATGATTCAATTCTGAAAGTTTTCTTTCTGCTTCCGTTCTTGCTATATCCGATTTTTCTAATTGAGTAGCAACGAACCAAACCAGGACAAAAAAAGTAAGTATGATCCCTGTCATCAAGAATCCTACTCCTAATTCCAAACTAACAGGATTTAATCTATTTAGATAGATACGAAGATAACCGAACAAAACGGGAATAATGATCAAAAACGGAATTAAGACCCGAGCTAAGATCCCTCCCGAACTTTTGCTCGTAAACACCCTCATAAATCCGGAATGTCCGTTAATCAAAAGAAGAGCAAAAGAACAGAAAATAAAACTAATAGCCGTATGAATTGCCATAGGAATATAGGAAAGAATTCCATAAAATTCCTGGACCTGATATACATAACCTATGACCGAAAACAGTCCGATCAAAAGTACTAAAATACATAAATAATTAGAAATAGAACTTAAAACTTCCTTTCGATAGGAACTCAAAAAAACAGCGGAACCGAGCACCACAAAATCAAACGCGGTATTCGGAGCCATTCTGTTCGGGATACCTTTTATAATATCTTTTGCTATCTTGTCTGAAAAAAGGACCTTATCCATTCCAAGATCAAATCCGCTGATAATCGAATATAATTTAGTAAGCCCAACTAAAAGGACAAATAGCGCAATCAATCGAATAAGAATTCGAGATATATTTGAATCTGAACGGTTTAGGTTGAGATAAAGTGCCAATCCGATAAATACAAATGAAAGTGCCGACATCGGATTCATTGCAACCATGGAATCCTTAGGTCGTTTTAAGATCTCAATATCGAATAACCAGCCGAATAGAACTAAAGCCCCGATTAATGAAGGAATAAAGATTAATACGTTATGCTTACTTTTCAAGAGAACTTCCGGATTTCCTTCGGAAAGAAATTTCTGGTTTTAGCTTAGGATATTAAAAGGGATTCCGATTTGGAATCCCTTTTTTATAAATTAGGAATGCGAATCTTTTTATTAAGCAGGCCAAACAGCGAGGATAAGACCGATAGCTGCTAAAGAAACCAAATTATATCCTGCATTGATAAAAAACAATCTCCATGATTTTGATTCCCAAGCGATAGAGCCTAAAAGCATCGGTATATAAAAACCTAACCAAGTATAGAATGCAGCATAAGCTCCATACATCCAAGCAGGTCCATCTCCAGGAAGATTCCAAGAAGAAGGTTTCCAAACAAATAAACTATGAGCTAAAACGTACGCTGTTAAAAAAGAACCGATGATCATGAGACCCATAGATTTCATCATCGCCTTAGTGTCGGGTTCCATATTTTCGTAACCCATTTCTTTCGCCCAGACCTTGCCGAAGATCGGACCGAACCAAAGAAATCCGATCACCACGTTTGCAAGAACTCCAACCAAAATCGCTAAATAATTTAACGGTATTACCGGTAACATAAAATCTCCTATTTCCGCCCGTGCTTTTTAGCAGAATTTATGAGTCGGTCAAGTAATTTCGGAATCGGCATAGGAAAGAGAGGAAGAGTTATTACTTTTTCAAATTAGAAACGGATTTTTCTATAGCGGATCTGAATTCCGAAAATCTTTCCAATGAATGATCGAAATCTGACTTACTTAAAGTATAAATTTCACAGGTACTCGTAGCTCGAACTGTTGCAGATCTTGGCTCTTCAGTTACCAAGGCCAATTCTCCGAAAAACTGTCCTTCTTGTAAATTTAACAAAACGGTTTTATCATCGGAGCCTAATATGTCGACAGAACCTTCGCTTAGAATGTAAAGACTGTCACCCTTCTCTCCTCTTTTAAAAACTGTGTCTCCTTTCAAAAAGATCGTAGGTTTTAAAGAAAAAACAAGACTTGCCACCAAAGCGGGATCAGCACCTTTCAAGAAAGGGACCTTCTCCAATAAACTCCGATGCAATTGTATCTTTACTTCTTTTCTTAAAGACAGAGGGAGGTCGTTCAAAAGTAGACTTTCATCTTCTCCCCATCCTCTATCTATGATATACATATAATAATCTCTCACTCTTCTACGCATATCCGGCGGAATACTCCTTGCCTTCAGGAATGAATCCACTTGGGCCATCTTCTTCATCTGAGCTGCCTTAGCCAGATCAAGATTCCCTAATATGCTTGCGATATTACCGATAACAGTTGCATATACACCGGCTCCTAACATCATTACGAATATTGTATATATTCTTTGCAAATCGGTAGAAGGAGTAATGTCTCCATAACCCACAGTGGCGATGGTAGTCACGGTCCAATACAAGGCTTTAATATATTCAGACTGACCTGTCTGGTAATCCTGAAGATTATCCATATACAACCAGCCAACCGCGCACCAATGAGCGACTAATGTGACCCAAAAGGCAAAAAGTACCAGTCTTAAGATCCCAGGAGTGGGCTGGAAAGCCAGATTGATCCTATGAAGTATATCTGAGATTCGAAATACTTTTAAGATCCGGGTTACGCCTAAAATGAGATATAGATAAGGATATTGGGATTGTTGTAACCCGAAAATTTTAAGCGTGGCGTATTCGAAAGGTACTGCCGCGATCAAATCTATAATAAACCAAGACTTTAAATAATCGCGGATCACTTCGGATCTTAGAACGATCCATTTCCCTTCCTTATATTCAGGGGTGATACAATTCCAAACGATATCTAATGCAAAGACCGAATCTATAAAGAAATAAACACCGGTAAGGAGAAGATTCTGATCATAAGAAATAACGATCCTAAGAGGAGATTCTAAAGAAGCCCAAAATATACAGACGAATACAAGTAGATCCCAATATACTCTAACGCGATTATTTGAGCTTATCATAACTCGACCTAAGAAGCTGACTTAAGTATCGGACCGAGTATTGGCCTTTCTACAGCACTGTATATGAAAAACCGGATTAGCCTAGATATTCTAAAACGACCATTGCCATGTCGTCATGAGAACTTTGTTCTTCTTGAGTGAAATGTTGGATCTTCCCGATCACTGAGTTACAAAAAAGTTCAGGCTCTAATTCGGAAAAATTTTTGAGCAGATCTAAAAATCTATCATCCCCATAAAAGTCTCCCTCTCTGGATCTTGCTTCCGGAAGACCGTCGGTGTATAGAATGAGTTTATCACCTTTAGATAATTCAGTTTTTAAGGTTTGGTAATTCGGTGTGGATAAGAACTCATTGATCGCAATCCCGGTAGGGCGATAGGTCTCATGTTTTCCGTTTGATTTACGGATCAATATCGCTTCCGGATGACCTGCATTTGCAATTAAGATCCTTCCTGATTCGGGATAGAATGTGATCATAGTAGCTGTCACAAAATTTCCGTTCAGTTTTCCCATAAGTTGGGCTCTCATTTTTGCGAGCATGTATCCTGGATCGCTTAAATAATCGGACCAATCTGCAAGGGCCATCTTTACCATTGCAGCGACCATAGCGGCACCCGTCCCATGTCCGGTCACATCACAGATAAATATTCCAAGAGCTCTACCTGTTCTATCGGAGATCAGATCTACAAAGTCCCCACCTACATGCAACATCGGAATACATCTATATGCAATTCTTACATTATGTGCTTTTGGAAGAATAGAAGGAAGAAGTGAAAATTGGATCTTCCCGGCGATAGCAAGGTCCTTCTCGATCAATTTCGCCTTAGCTTCTATATCCAGTTTTTGCTCTTCTATCGTCTTGGTCCTTTCTATCACTAAGGTTTCCAAAGAATCGTTCAGAGTTTTCTGCATTTCCAGATTTTCTTTTTGCGCTTCGAAAATCTTACGTTGTGCATCTTCTTTTTCTTTTTTGAGAATATTGATCTTATCTGCTAACGCAAATGAGAATATCAATGCGGACATAGAAGAGCCTATATACAATCCATCATCTGCCCAATTGGAAACTCCGACCAAGTTCGCGAATTTTAAAACCACGAACATTCCGGAGATACATAAGAAGCTAAACGCCAATAGAAAGTATCTGGCCGGTCTATAATTTTTGAAAAAGCAAATAGAAGCAGCGATCAAAACTAAAGAAGGAGCAAGAATACTCAGAGCCAAACTTACTTTTACCGTAAATTCAGGAGGCAAAAACAAAGGAGAGAATATTAGAAGAGCATGAAGCACCCAAGTAAAATGAAGAGAATAATTCAGATTACGATTTATATTCTCTTCCGTATTCAAAAACTTTTGGGCGAACAATACCAAAGAGGACATACATATTCCAGTGAAGACTACGTATAAATTCCTCTGTAAATCCGGATGTTCCGACCATAAATATTGGAATCCATGACCGGTAAGTACCAATTGTATCCCGAAAAATCCGAAAATATTGGTCACAAAAAATAGATAACTGATATCTCGAGTGGATAAGAATATCAACAAATGATAAAGGATCATCACGCACATGATCCCATAATACAATCCAAGACCTAAATGAATATCGGCGTTATGATGATAGAAGGTCTCCGGGTTCCATACGATCAGTGGGAAAACCAAACCACCGCTTGTGTTTAACTTCAGATAAAAAGTACGGATCTGCTCCGGTTTAAAATCCAAAGTATAGATAAAATTTCTGTGATTTACTTTTCGAACAGGATAAGGAAAAGCCATCCCACTCGAATTGATTAACTCTTGTTTGCCGGATATATCTTCTGCAAAAAAATCCACTCGATCTATATTCGTATAATCTATTTCTAAAATTTTTCGGATCTGTGTCTTTTCTGGGTTTTTAAGGGTAATCCTGATCCAATAATCGAAGTTAGTCTGTCCGAAATTCAAAGGATCCATATCCGATTTTTTGAATTTTCCGGAATACTCTAAGGAGGAGACCTTCTCTATCCCAAGACCCTTATTAGGATCTTCTAAAAAATAGACCTCAGTACTAATTCTTTTACGTTCTACCTGGGAAGATAAAGGAATGGCCTCCTCCGAAAACAAAGACGAGGCCGAAAAACATAAAATTAGAACGAAAAACCTGAATAGGTACATTGGAATACGTTTGTAGGAATATTTTACTCCTCCCTTCTTTAGGAAAGAATAAAATAGCCTTTTCACGTTCCCAGTGGCGGATGATTTATCATTACCGGATGCCGTTCGGCACAGGTTATTCTTCTACTTCTTCTAACTTCCGATCATGAGTTACAGGGTACAAACGTTTTAAGTAGAGTTGTGTAGCCTTATCATCCGGGAAGATGGAGATTACATTCTCAAACTGTTGTTTTGCCTCCTCGAATGAGTTAGAGTAAAACGCTTTCACGCCTTTTTCATAGGATTCTTTGGTTTTTAATTTCAGATCTTGGTGTTGAGGCTCGTCCCCGTCGAACACTTCATAAACGGAAACAGGTTTTTGTTTACCTTTGACTTTTACTCTGTCCAAGAAGCGAAAATGGAATTTACCGTATTTTTTCACTTCTTCAATCGCACTTTCACTGACTGCGATCCTAGAACCGTATACTTTAGTGAGACTTTCGATCCGAGAAGCAAGGTTGACTGTGTCTGAAATTACGGTACCTTCTAACCTTTCTTCCGCTCCGATTGTTCCGAGCATTAAAGATCCTGAATGTATCCCGACTCCGATCTGAATAGGAATATAACCTTGGCGATTCCTGTGTTCGTTATATTCTTTCAAATACCTTTGCATTTCCACACCTGCGGAAACGGCATCTATTACGTTTCTTTGAAATAGGGCCATGATCGCGTCGCCGATAAACTTATCTATAAATCCATTATGTCGTTGGATAATCGGGCTCATCCTACTTAAGTAAGAATTGATAAAATTGAAATTCTCAGCAGGAGTCATCTGTTCGGATAATGTGGTAAAGGAGCGAATATCACTGAATAGAACTGCCATCTCTTTCTGGATCTGATCGCCGAGCCTCACATCCAAGATGGAGTCTTTCCCTAAATTGGCTAAAAAGTCTTTTGGAACAAATCTAGCATAAGACTCCGTAAGTATCTTTTGCATCTCCAAGGTTTTTGCCTGGGCTTCTTCCTTTTCCTTCTTCATAATATTGATACGATCCGCCAAGGCGATGGAAAGAAGAATGACTTCCATTGTAGAGCCAAGATACAATCCGTATTCGGTTAAGAAGGTAGAACCTAAAACATTAATAAAACGAAGAACTACCACTGTTCCTGAAACTGTAAGAACCGTGAATGCCAAAAGGAAATAACGTGCGGGACGGAACTTTTTCAAAAAGCTGATCACCGTCGCAGTCGGGATGAAGATCAGAACAGGAAGGGTCAAAAGTAACGCTAATTTTACTGTAATCTCGGGAGGTAAAACTAAAGGAGTCAGAGTAATAAACCCATGAGCGACAATCAGTATCTTCATTGATTTATCTAACCATTTAGGAACATTATCCTTTGTATTCAAAAACCTTTTTGTGAATAGTAGAACCGAGGCCATACAGATACCTGTGAAAACCACGTAAAAATTCCTTTGTAAAAAAGGAAATGCCGGCCATAAATATTGGAATCCATGCCCGGTAAGAACCAACTGTATCCCTAAAAAACCGAGAATATAAGATACGTAGTAGAAATAACTCACATCTCTTACGGAGAAGAAGATGAAAATATTATAGAGGATCATTACTATCATCACTCCATAATATAAACCTAAACCATGTTGAACGTCCGCATTGTATTGGGAGAATGTTTCCTTGTCCCAAAGAGTAAGCGGAATATTCAGCCCACCACTGGTCCAAGTCATTAAATAATAAGTTTTTTGTTGTCCTGGTTCCAATTCTATCTGATAAACGAAGTTCCTGTTCTTAAAACTTCTGGCAGAAAAAGGAAAAAGCATCCCGCTCTCTTCTTTAGAATAAGTGCCGTCGGAATTCGGTTTATAAAATTGTGCTATATCTATATTGCTGTAGTTGATCTCCACTAGTTTCGAAACCGACTCCGGAGTATCGTTCTCGAAAGTTAGCCGAAACCAATAATTATAATTTAATTGACCAAAATCTAATGAATCTTTGTCGGATTTAATGAACTTGGATCCAACATCCGGCTTCGAAATATCTTCGAACGTTAATTTTCTTTCCGGATCTTCCAGATAATAGACCGATTTACCCAAAGGTAATCTTTCAATATCTTTACTAACGTGGATCTTATCTTCTGCAGACAAAGAAGAACTTGCGAATAACGCAATGAAAGCGATATAGAGAATAAAACTTTTACAATTCATAAATTACCGAATTTTAAACATTTATTAGATAGACATTTTTCAGATAGAACATCAGATATGTGACGAATGAATCCTCAAACAATCGTCACCTCGATAGAAATCCAGGCATCTCCCGAAAAAATTTGGAGTATTTTTACCGACTTCTCCAAGTTTCCTTCCTGGAACCCTTTCTTAAAAAGGATTCTCGGCAAACCGGTGCAAGACGGAACGATTATTGTTTTCGATTATTATTTCACGGGAGTGTATCTGCCCACCAAGGCATTGATATACGAACTCGCCAATTCTAAATCCATATCTTGGAAAGGTGCCTTTCCGCTCTTTTTCAAATACATGTTTGCCGGAGATCATCGTTTCACTTTCGAAAAGATCACCCCTGGTCGCACCAAATTCAGTCACACTGCAATCTTAACCGGGATTATGCCTAATGTATTTAGTTCGCATATCCAAACCGCAGTGCGTAATTCACATATAAAAATGAATCAAAAATTAAAAGAGTTAAGCGAAGATAATTTCTAATTTCGCCTCAGTCAAAAACTCCTTTTCTCTTCCATGATTCGAAATTTCGAACTCCTTTTTTGGCCATGATCGGATAGATCAAAGACAATAAAGAAGGGAATAATAACGCAACTCTAGCCAGTAATCCTTGAGAATACGGAACATAGATCTCGGCCTTATCCGTTTTGATCGCTTTCCAAATAGCCTTTGCCACCACAGAAGGTGGTAAAGGTGGATTGATATAAGCCATAGGAGAACTATCTCTAGACGCCATATACTTGGTCATAGGAGACTGAATGGTTCCAGGCAAAATGGAACTAACACGTATACCTATCTCTTTCCATTCCAAATATAAACTTAAAGCAAAACCTCTAAGTGCAAATTTAGTCGCACTATAAATAGAATGATGAGGTGCCGGAACAATCCCGGCTAAAGAGGATAAGATCACTAATTTACCTTGCGATTTTTTAAGAGAAGGCATCCCCAATTTAGTCAATCGAATGGTGCCGATAATATTAATTTCTATTTGTTCGTCTATCTCGTCTTGGGTGAGATCTTCAAACTTAGAAGGTCTCATAATTCCCGCATTGTTCACAAGCACATCGATCTTTCCGAACTGTTTTACACATTCTTTGATCGCTTTTTCCGAATCAGCGGCCTTAGAGATATCACAAGGAAAAACAATATGATCTTTTCCTAATGAATCAGCGAACTTTTTCAGATCTGCAGATTGTTTCTGCAAATCGGTTAAAAAGAGAAGATACCCTTTTTCGGAGAGAAGGGACGCAGTTTCTCTGCCGATCCCTCCAGCTGCTCCTGTTAGAAAAACGACTGGTCGGTTTTCTTTAGACATATTTATCCTTTTTTCACTCCGTTGGAATTCTTACGTAGGAACTCCACTATTCTAGGGAACACGTCCTTATCGCTTTTTTTCCCCATCAGAGTATCCTGATGGCCATAACCCTCGGCGATGAACAGTTCGTTTTTATTTCCCGGATTCAAACGATTCAATGTTTCATAAGCAATAATATTAGAATCTTTGAATACTTTATTCTGGTCCCCGGTCATAAATAACACAGGAGTTTTGACCTCGGATGCCTTATCTAGATAATTATTAGGCAAAGAATCATAGCGACCATCTGTAGGTCTAAACTTGATCATAGCTTTTCGACCCACAGCTTTCCTGATATGTCGATAATAGTTCATAGAAGTTGCCCCGAACAAATCACCTACCCTTCTATGAGTAATATCAGGAAGATTCGCGTGCTCATAACAAGCAGGCCATCCTGTCCCCCACATCAAACTCAGCATATGGCAAGCAGGTTCATCGCATTCATGATGAAAAAGGCTTACGAATCTGGAGAGTAACTTTCCGGAAGCCAAACCAGGCAGATAATACCAACGAGGGTTTACATTCGGGAATCTAAAAACGGACTCCATCAAAAAAGGAGAAAATGCCAATTTAATCTTAGACCAAGTCGGAACATTAGGAGTGAGAGAGACACTATTGGATACGACGCTAGTCACTCCATCAATCTTTCCTGCAAACAAACTCATGAAGAAGGAGATAGATCCGACACAATGAACAACAAAGTGGATCCGTTTCCCGGAACCCACTGCATCCTTTACTACTTTCAAAGCTGCCGGCACATCATAGAGAGCGATATCATCTAAAGTATATCTATGAGGAAAAAGATTATAATTAAAACGTAAACTTCCCCTCCAGTCGAAACTCCAAACATCGGTAAATCCGTTCTCATGCAGATAGGTTACAAGATTTTTATGCTCAGGCATAACAAACATATCTGTAGAAGTAGTAAGCCCGTGCATAAGGATTACAACATCCTTACTCTCCTTCTTCTGAAAACGAACTAGATTCAGTGAAATTTTATCATCGGTAGTGAATGGATGGAAAGTGATCTTAGAATTTTTGACCCCGTCCAAAGTGAATACAGGAATATCTCTTTCTCTCCATAACTCAGGTTCCGCTTTTCTGAATTGGGCCCCGTAAATTTCCCAGAGATTTCCCATGAACAATTCACCGAATCTGAACAATGCGTCTTTTCTTTCCGAAAAAGTGCGGCCATTGGATTTGAAGGTGGTCATCTGTTTAATAAAATCTTTTTCTAATATATGTAAGATACCTTTAGCAAGGACCTTAGCTTTAGGCTCCGCTTTTTCATCTACATATCCTTCGTATACGGTAGTATAAAGTGTAGAAGTATCTCTCCAGATATTTAAAATACCGTCATCTACCACTTTCTTAAATCCGTTTAAGGTGATCTTCTTACCTGCTTTGTTCTTTAAGAACAAACGGTATTTCATATGTTTTTCGTTGGCAGAAGGTTTTCCATAATCCACGAAACAATGGAAGACCCCTTTTTCTACTTCGAATCTTCCGCCTAAAGGCTGGCATTCTACCCAACCGATAGCCTCGCCGGTCTCATCCGGATCATACACAAAAAATTGAGTATCATTCACGCGGATCGTTAAGTGAAACATCAGATAGTTCCCTGCCTTCTTCCCCGCAGAATAATCTTCCTGATAATTAAAAGATCCAGGCATGGAAACGAAACCTTTCATTTCCTCGGTAAATTCTAAACTTACCGGATGAGAACTGACTCCTGTTTTGCCTAACTTAGATTTACTCGCATTTTTTTTTGATTTATTTTTCGTCGCTGTAGCCAATCGAATATCCTACCTTAAACTTGCATTCGGCTTCTTGCCTGTAATTCCTTCCGCTACCATTTCCGAAAGAGCGGAAATAGTCATAGAAGGGTTAGCACCAACTGCGGTTGGCAATAAACTGCCATCCGCGACGTACAAACCTTCGTAACCGAAAACCTTACCGAAAGTTTTAGGGTCCGAAGAACAAACTCCCGCATTCGCGGAAGTTCCCAAAACGCAACCACCTAGAGGGTGAACAGTAACGTTATTTCGGACCGGCCAAGAATAAGTCGGCATTGGGAATCTTGTCTTTGCGTCGGTGAATTTCGCGAACCTTTTGTTCACATCCATTATGGTATTATAAAGTGTTAGATTCTCTTTTTGAGGCCACTGTATCTGAAGATTTCCTTTTTTATCCAGATACATCTTCCCGTCCGAAGTATCTATCCCCATACAAAGAAGAACCGCAGAAGTGTAAGAAAGATCCCCTTTCAAAGCTTCACTTAAAAGAAATCCTACTCTGCCGAAAATTTTCCCGCTGATGATACTCTTGAACAGTTCTCCAATAAAATGAAAAATATACTTTAATTTGAAAACGATAGGGAGTGCACCTGAAACGAAATAAGAAGCGAATACCGGATAACTTGCATCTTCCAGCAAGAACGCTTTTTTAGAATCGAAACCGGAGAATAAATTATAGTCCGTATATTGAGTGATCACCGGACCATAATTCGGATCTGCAGGTTTCTTCCCTTTGGCAGCAAAAGAAAGAAAATCGCCGTTGCCTGAGAATTGTGTCCCCAGTTTATCCGAAATTTTAGTTAAGGTCTTAAACTTAGTTTTACATTTAAGTAAAAGTTCCGTAGACCCCAAAGTTCCTGCGGAAACCACGATACGTTTTGTATCCGCAAAAGACTCGGAAGTTTTTCCATCTTGCAAATTCAGATAATGAACCCTATAACCGTGTTCCCCCGATTTGGAAGGATCCTCTTCTCCTTTACTATTCAAAGGAACAATTTTAGTAGCAAGATGTTCAGTCTTGATCTCAGCCTTGTTGGAATTCCTAGCTACAAAAAGATAATTCAGATCCAGAGTATTTTTAGAATGTGTATTACATCCTACATCACATTCCGCGCAATACGTACAGGAAGTTTGGATCGCTCCAAAACGGTTTTTTTCCTGAACTCCAATAGGAGTCGGTTTCTTAAAATCGTTACCGAAGAATACGTTAATGTCCGCTCTTTTAGAAACTCTGGATTCATGTTTCGCAAAATTTTCGTATAATTCAGTGCGAACTACTTTACGTCTATCTTCTGCGGTATCCGGAATGGGCCTTGAGCCCAAGATATCTTTTACTATTTTATAATAAGGTTTTAAATGTTTCTTTTTAATAGTTTCAGGCCAGCGATGATCGAAAATATGATCAGGCGGTTCCAAAAACACGTTTGCATATATCAAAGAACCTCCGCCTAAACCGGCGGAAAGGACCACATCTATTTTCGGATAATTACGAATATCGAATAATCCGGTTTGTCTACCTGCTCTTTTGAATTTGGAAGATCTAGGAATATGACCTTCTTCCGGAATATTCCAAAAGTTTTTGGACATTCCCTCTGGAGATCTCGGAAAAGAACCTTTAGGATATTCTTTCCCTCGTTCGAGTACTAAAACTTTACCTGGCCATTTTTTAGATAAACGACAGGCATTGATCGAACCGCCGAATCCGGTTCCGATGATTATAGCCTCGTAAGATTTCAAGTAGACCTCCTAACGTCGAAAAATCTACTTATTTGCCGCATTTACCTAAAAATAGCAATAATTAATTGATTTTATTAACGTTTTTTGAATGATTCACTTCCTAAATGCCTAAGAGTAAAATTAAATATATCGTTATCTCCGACATTCACCTAGGAGCATATAACAGTTTACTTACATACATCGAAGAGTTTCCGGATCCGGTAAAAGATTCAGATCGATTCAAAGTAAATCCTCAAAAAACTTCGCCTGCACTTGCCGAACTTCTCAACTGTTTAAAACATATCGTTCACTCGGTAAATGGTTCTTCAAAGCCGCCTCAATTCATATTATTAGGCGACGTACTTGAATTAGCATTAGGTGATATTAACGAAGCATCCATGACCTTCGAAAGATTTTTGGATATTGCATATAAAGAAACCAAACATCATTTTTCAGAAAGTATTGTTTATATCCCGGGCAATCACGATCACCATCTTTGGGAAACTGCGAGAGAAAAGCAGTACATGGAGTATATCGCAAACCTAAAGCCGAATCAGTATATCAATCAAACATGGCATACCACAAAGATGGTAAATCCAGACTTCATTCAATCCGACTTACTTACCGGAATTTTAAGAAGGAATAAAAAATTAAAGAAGGCGGAAGCGGTGATCGCTTATCCAAATCTGGAAATCCCTTCTAAAAACGGAAAACGTTCTGTGTTCTTAACTCACGGACATTTTTTGGAAAACATCTATTCTTTGATGAGCACGGTCCAAAGAGTTCTGTTACCCGAAATGGATGAGGACAAGGATAAACCGAAGCCTACTCAATCTGTTTGGACAAAGATGGGAAATTATATCCCTTTCCGAAAACAAAAAGAGGTTCCGAATCCGACATCCATCTACGTATTAGAAAGAGAGAACTTTGCATGGATTGACTTCTTTTGGTCTACACTTGGAAGATCTGGAAAAGTAGGAACAGGTATCGGGCTCATTTATGATATGCTGCAAGATGAAAAAGCGGTGAGCCGGTTAGCGAAAAATGTAGCAGATTACGCTGTTCGAAATCTAAAAGTTGCCCTCTTTCTCAAAACGATTTTTGCATGGGTGCTTAGATCTATCCTTACTAAGGTTGTAGTCAAAGTGGGACAGGCAGAAAGAGGAATGTCTGATTCCGTGCTAAGTGACGAAGTAGTCCATAATATGAATTCTTATTTGGGAGAAACTCTTCCTGCACAATGGAAAGCGGAGACACAAAAAACCAAAAGAGAATTCCCGAATGATTATACTTTCATTTTTGGCCATACACATAAACCGTTTGCAGTCGAAACCCAAGACCTAGGTTTAAAAATTCCCGGCAAAGAAGTGTTTAACACAGGTGGTTGGGTAGTAGATACAATACAACCGATGTCTTCTCACGGAGGAGCTGTGTTATTCATAGATGAAGATGCAAACGTAGCGTCTTTTAAGGTCTATACTGAAGGAGAACTAAAACCGAACTTCTTAGTTCCGGATGGAAAAACCAATCCGATGTACGAAACATTGGTTGAGAATATAGATCTTCAAAACAAAAAGTTCGAAGCCTTATCCAGATCTTTAGAAGAAGAAATACGCCTCAGAAGAAGATTATTAAAAGTAAGGATCAAAGAATAAATTAAGATTTTTGCAAGTAGGTGGAGGGAATTACGGAGATCCCCTCCTTCTTCTCCGCGCCTACACGATTCTCGAAAATTTCGGAATAATCCTTAAAATTTGTCCCCATTATTTTATCCCAAAAATTAAAATAGAGACTATAGTTCCCATGGAATTTCTGGTGATGAAGATTATGATGGGTAGAAGTATTGATCCATTTCAATAAAGGATGAGTAGTCCATCCTTTAGGAAAGAATTCATATCCGAGATGCCACCAAATATTCATGATCATTGCATAAAAAGTATGGATCAGAAATACATAAAAATGAAGAGGAAGGATACATAGAGCCGGGACTACATATACACCTTCCAGAAAAGCTTCGACCCAATGAAAATTATAAGCCGCCATCGGAGAAGGATTTACGGATCGATGATGTACAGAATGTATATAAGGATAAATTTTTCGATGATGCATGATCCGATGAGCCCAATAGAACCAGGTCTCGTGCCAGATTGTAAGTAGTACAAAACTGAATATCGCATAACCCAATCCATATTCAGTAAAATCCTTATATGTTTTTATATGAAGTATTTTCAATTTCCCTAGAACATAAACGGAAACTGCGATCACGCAGAACATTATTAGAGTAACTGCGGATTGTTTTAATTCGAAGATGATCCTTTCTTTTTTAGGAAAATCTTTTTGGATCCTAAACTTTTGAAATAAGTCCTTTTTCCAAACCCAGAAAACCAGAAATGCGAGTCCCGCAATCGGATAATAACGCAGGAAATTCATTTTTAATTGGTAAAGAGCAAAACCGGATACACAGTATTCCCAACTTAATTCACAAACGAATCTCATTCCGACCTTCCAGGATTAGAATAACCGATTTTAAAGATTTAGTCTTTCAAAAAATAAGTCGACGAAATCCAATTAGTAAGACCTACTAATCGATTCTTATGGCATTCAAGAGAAGTATATTCGCAAGCGCATCCGAAGACAGACTAGAGAACCTAGTTTTAGAAAGATTAAAACCGGGGGCAGATAAAGAAAAGATAGACGCCCGCATCTGGGATCTATTCGGAGAAGTTTGGTGCATTATGTTCACCGATCTTTCGGGATTTTCGCGAGGTGTTGAAAAGTTCGGGATCATCCATTTTCTGCAAACCATCCATGAATCCGAAAGAGTATTAGTGCCAATCATAGAAGATCATGACGGGATCCTTCTCAAATCGGAAGGGGATAGTTTTTTAGTGATCTTCAGAAATGTTGGGAAGGGACTCCAAGCAGCAATCAGAATGCAAAAAGAATTATTAGAATATAATAAGGACAAAATTCCGGAAGAAAAAATCCTTCTCTGCGTTGGATTAGGCTACGGAAAAGTTCTGAAGATAGGAGACTCCGACGTTTTCGGTTCAGAAGTAAACACAGCAAGCAAATTAGGAGAAGATACCGCAGAAGCAGGAGAGATCTTGATCACTCAAACTGTTTTTGATAATGCGCAAGATACAGGTTTGAAGTTCGAAACAATCAAAGATGTTCCTGCAGGAACCAATGGAGCGTATAAAGTTTTGTACTAACGATTTCTTTTACTCTTATTAAGAAGAAATTTTCAAATAATAAATAATATACTTTTCCACAATATCCAAACGAAAAGAATGAATCGCAGATTCGATATGGCATCCATTTGCGCATTCTTTCGTTCCATAAAATCTATATGGATACCAATAAGTTTTTTTCTCTTATCCAACCTCATACCTCTTGTCTTTTTAAGCCAAGGTGATTCGACCTGCACAACTTCGCCTTCGGGGCTTGTTCAGTCCGGCGATATGTACACTATAAAGGATCAATTTTTTTCAGGATGTTTTGTCAAAGGTATTGATAAAAATTTTAAATTCTCCCTCGGGAACTCTTCGGAAAAAAAGTTTAACTTATCAATTTCTAATAATGGGACCAAAATTGGAGAATGGATTGTCGCAAACGATTATACCAACATAGAGATCCCGGCCAAGAACAGCACTGCCAATTTAAAATTTGTCCTAAAAGAACCGATTACACCGGAAACCAGCCTATATTTATTTCAGGTCAAAACTACTGAATACAAATTATATTATAAAGCGATGATTGTTTCATTGATCCTCTCTCTTTTAATATTGATCCTAAATTACGGAAAAGTTAGACAAAAATCCTTCTTACTCTTTGTTTCTTTTTTCCTAATATGTTATTCTTTATTTTATATCTCTTTTGCGAACTCATCGGTTCCATTTATCGGAGATGAACCTCATTATATGATCCTGAGTGAATCATTAATCGAGGATTTTGATTTAGAAATAAATAACCAATCTCAAACAGATAAACCGTCCTTATTATTTCGTGATTTCAGAGACCATGGCATTTCAAAAAACGGAATAGAGTATTCTATACACTACCCATTTTTAGCCCTGTTCATTTCTCCTGCATTTGCAAATCAGCAAGGAATTATTAAACCTGTCCCGGTATTAACTGCTAAAGTATTAATCACGATCGCTTTCTCCGCCTTTTTCGCCCTAATATTAATGATTGTTCTGTCCGAGATCAGATCCAAATTCGAATCATTAATTATAGTTTCTGCAATATTCGGAATGCCTTATATAGCATATTCTAGCCAGATATTTCCGGAAGTGCTAATCTCTATTCTACTTTTTGTTTCTTTTTATTCCCTTTACGAAAATAAATTTGGCCGGTTCAAAACCTATATTCCAATAGTTTTAATTATCTTTCCATTTTTACACATCAAGTTCTTAGGAGTTTCAGTTATCTTAATATTGTATTGGGTTTATATCTTCCGTAATGAAAAAACTAAATTGATATTCGGAACAACCGTGTATGCCTTAGGTTTAATTGTGTTTATTTTTTATAACCAATTTATATTCGGGTCCATCTCTCCTTATCAATCAAGAGATTTCCTTGTGAGCGATCTAGTCGGTCGTTATACGGGATATCTTTTTGATACGGATCGCGGTCTATTCGCCTTAAATCCTCTCCTTCTTTTTTCGTTCATAGAGATTGCTCGTTTATTTAGAAAAAATATTATCCGGTCGATTTTTCCCTTAACTTTGATCTTTGCCGGGCATCTCCCAAATTTATTTCATACTATTTTTTGGTTAGGCTCTTGCCCTGTAGGACGATACTGGATAGCAGTATACCCTATAATCGCATATTATTCCTTTTTAGGAATTAAGCTTACCTTTGACTATATTAGGGAAAGAAGATCAAACGAATGGGAGAAATACGGCTGGAATTTCCTAATAGGGCTTCTTACTTGTTTATCCCTGCTTCAAACATGGACTTTCATAAATATGCCTGATAATTATTATACCCATTTCGATCATAGATTTATTATGTGCGAATTTCTTTTTAGCAAAACAGGTATAGATCTTAAATTTCTCTATTATTCCTTTTTTGTAAATGGGACCGAAATAAGGTTAATACTATGGTATTTACTACTTTTGGTTTTTATAATTATCGGATTTCGTATTGAAAAATTCTACAGATCTAATCGAGATATTAGGCTTATAAAATAAAAAAGGGACTCTTTAGGAGTCCCTTCATCAAACTTGTTCGCGGTCTCATGCAACCGCGAACTATTTAAAAGATTCTTACCAGCGATAGTGGCTGAATGCTTTGTTAGCATCTGCCATTTTACGGATATCTTCTTTCTTCTTGATTGCTGCTCCGGTGCCTTTTTGAGCCTCGATAAATTCTGCAGCAAGCTTGTTAGCCATACCTTTTTCGTTTCTGTCCCTGGAATAACGGATCAACCATCTGATTCCAAGTGCTAAACGTCTTTCCGGACGAACTTCGATCGGAACTTGGTAAGTCACACCACCCACGCGGCGGGATTTTACTTCCACTTGTGGTTTAACGTTTTCTAATGCTTCTTTAAAAGTAACGTAAGGATCGTTTCCGGTCTTTTTTTGGATCAGATCCAGAGCGTCATAAAACAAAGATTCTGCTACGGATTTTTTTCCGTCCAACATCAAGCAGTTGATAAACTTCGCGATGTTTGCATCTCCATAAACCGAATCCGGTTGAATCTTGCGTGGTTCTACTTTTCCTCTTCTTCTAGACATTCCTAACTCCCTTACGCCTTAGGTTTTTTCGTTCCATACTTAGAACGACTCTTACGACGTTTATCGATACCGAGAGTATCCAAGGTACCACGGATAATATGATAACGAACCCCTGGAAGGTCTTTTACCCTTCCCCCGCGGATCAGAACAACGTTGTGCTCTTGCAGGTTATGTCCCTCTCCGGGAATATAAGCGGTCACTTCGATACCGGTTGTTAAACGAACCCTTGCAACTTTTCTCAAAGCTGAGTTCGGTTTTTTCGGTGTGAAGGTAGTCACCTTCGTGCACACTCCCCGACGCTGCGGGCTACTTTTTAATGCAGGAGATTTAGATTTGTTAACCTGTTTCTTCCTGCCGTGACGTATAAGTTGGCTAATTGTAGGCATGAGTTTCTTCTTTTTAGCAGGCCGGTGACCTATTTTACCAGTTCTACCGACCCTGCTCTATTGTAAAGCTTTCCTTTAATTCTCGTTGTCTTCCGGTATGGCCATCGGAATTTCTTCCTCTTCCACTTCCAGAGGACGATCTAGATCCCCGTAAGTTTCTTTGAACACCGCGACATCGCGATATTTTCTCATTCCGGTTCCCGCAGGGATCATGTGACCGATAATAACGTTCTCTTTAAGTCCCGCTAAGTTATCAGTTTTTCCTTTGATTGCAGCGTCAGTTAACACCTTCGTTGTTTCCTGGAAGGAAGCAGCAGAGAAGAACGACTCAGTATTCAAAGATGCTTTCGTTAAACCTAATAAGATCGGAACACACTGAGCAGGAGATCCTCCTTCAGCTACCACTCTCTTGTTTTCTTCCAAGAAAGCGAAACGATCTACTTGTTGTTGGTTCACGAAAGATGTGTCTCCGGAATCGGTAATTAAAACCTTACGCATCATCTGGCGAACAACTACTTCGATGTGCTTATCATTGATATGCACCCCTTGTAGTCTGTAAACCTCTTGAACCTCTTGCACAAGATATACTTGAAGTGCAGTAACACCTTTTACTCTCAAGATATCATGTGGATCCAAGTTTCCATCGTCCATTTGATCTCCGCGTTTTACGAAGTCTCCGTGACGAACACGTAATTGTTTTCCGATCGGAATGGTTACTTTTACTTTATCCAGCTCTTCGTTATCAGGAACGATATAGAGAACTCGTTTTTCTTTTACGATCTCTCCGTTATCTTCTATCCTTCCGTCAGTTTCTGCAAGAGTGGTTGCGTCTTTAGGACGACGAGCTTCGAAAAGTTCGTCTACCCTTGGAAGACCACCGGTAATATCCCGGGTTTTTTCTGCAACGGTTGGGATCTTGAAGAGGATATCTCCCGCTTTCACTTTGTCTCCGTTTTGAACGGAGATGATCGCATCCACAGGAACCAGATATTCTTCTTTGCTTCCGCCAGAAGATACTACGATCCTTGGGATCAATTTTTCCCTACGTTGCTCGATTACTTTATAATTAACGTTAGATGTCTTAACGTCTTCGTCCCTACGAACGTTTTTACCGACTTCCAGATCCACCCAAGAGGCGGTTCCTTCGAGTTCGGTAACACCGATTTCGTTGAATGGGTCAAATTCTGCCAGAGCTTGATTCGGCTCAGTAATTTGTGCTACTTTTACGTTCAGAGTAGTGGAAGTTTTAACAGGAACAACCGCTTCTTCTCCCAGAATCCTGAAGAGTCCGTCTGCGATTTTTACTGTTCCTGGAGCATCTGATGTTACGTTCTCTCCAGAAGCAAGAGTTGCAACCAACTCTCCTTTATCCACTTTCTGTCCGTTCTCAACTCTTAAGTTGGTTAGGTCGGAAGAATTGAACTGTTGGATCAATCTTTGAACTACGATGGAACCACGACGAGAGAAGATCAAACCTCTATCATTCGTTTGTAAAGTTCTACCGTTGATCGAATTAACGATCGCACGATAACCTACTTTGTGTTCCTTCTCTTGTACTTTTGCGGAAGCGGCACCACCGATGTGGAATGTCCTCATCGTTAACTGAGTTCCAGGTTGTCCGATAGACTGAGCCGCGATGGTTCCGACTGCTTCTCCAATCTCTGCAGGAGTCAAGCGAGCCATATCCATTCCGTAACATTTAATACAGATTCCCCAACGAGCTTCGCAAGTCAGAGGAGAACGAACTTTGATCTTTTCGTAACCAAGGTTCTCCAGTTTCTGTCCTACTTCTCTAGTGATCAAAGATCCTTTAGGATAAACTACACTTTCAGAAACAGGGTCTACGATATCTTCAGAAGTATAACGTCCGAATACACGGTCGCTAAGAGAAACGATAACGTTCTCACCTTCTTTTACGGTTCCAAGAGTGATACATTCTTCGGTTCCGCAATCGTCTTCAGCGACGATAACGTCTTGAGAAATATCCACCAAACGACGGGTCAAATAACCTGCGTCCGCAGTTTTTAACGCGGTATCCGCAAGACCTTTACGAGCACCGTGAGTAGAGATGAAGAATTCAAGAACGCTTAATCCCTCGCGGAAGTTGGAACGAATCGCAAGTTCAATGATCTCTCCGGAAGGTTTCGCCATCAGACCACGCATACCGGCCAACTGACGGATCTGTTGTTTAGATCCACGAGCACCGGAAGCCGCCATGATGAAGACAGGGTTATATCCACCCTTGTCTTTTTCCAATTCCTTGAACATGGAGTCGGTGATGAGGTCGTTGGTTTTAGTCCAGATCTCGATCACTTTTTTCTTACGTTCTTCGTTAGTGATAATACCTTTACGATATTCTCCGTCGGCTCTCTCTACTTCTTTGTTAGCATCGCCAACAAGAGTAACTTTACCCGGAGACACTCTGATGTCTTCGATAGAGATAGTCGGGCTGAAGATAGTTGCATAACGATATCCTAATTTTTTAATATCGTCTAACATCAGAACGGTTTGAGCCGGTCCGTATTTCTCATACACTTCAGCAATAATTCTGTTCGTCTCTTTATCGGAAAGAGCACGGTTCACATAAGGATATCCTTCCGGAAGAACAGTATTGAAGATCAAACGACCTGCAGTAGTCTCCAGGATCTTCCCTTGGTGAAGAACGGAAATTTTAGTTCTATACTCGATCACTCCTCTATCGATCGCGTAAGTAACCTCATCAAGGTTCGCGAAAGATTTAAGAGGAACTCCTGCTTCTGTTGGAAGTTCAGAAGTTAGATAATAAATTCCAAGTACGATATCCTGAGTAGGTCCGCAGATCGGGTGGCCGTTTGCAGGGTTCAGAATATTGTGAGGAGAAAGCATTAGCATCCAAACTTCCAACTGAGCTTTTGGAGTCAGTGGAACGTGGATCGCCATTTGGTCCCCGTCGAAGTCAGCATTGAATGCGTGACATACAAGAGGGTGAAGTTTGATCGCTTTTCCTTCTACAAGAACCGGAAGGAATGCTTGGATCCCTAAACGGTGAAGAGTAGGTGCACGGTTTAACATGACCGGATGCTCTTTCACTACAGTTTCCAGAACGTCGAAAACTTCTTTTTCTTCTGCTTCTACTTTTTTCTTAGCGGATTTGATGTTAGGAGCTAAGTCCAGATCCACCAAACGTTTCATTATAAAAGGTTTAAATAACTCGAGAGCCATCTTCTTAGGAAGACCCATCTCGTGGTATTTCAGCTCAGGACCGACTACGATCACGGAACGACCGGAGTAGTCCACACGCTTACCGAGTAGGTTTTGGCGGAAACGTCCCTGCTTTCCTTTCAACATGTCTGAAATGGATTTAAGAGGTCTGTTACCTTTACCTTTTACGGTACGTTTGCGGCGGCTATTATCGAATAACGCGTCAACCGCTTCTTGGAGCATACGTTTTTCGTTACGTACGATGATCTCAGGAGCTTTTAACGCAAGAAGGCGTTTTAGACGGTTGTTACGGTTGATAACTCTACGATATAGATCGTTCAAGTCGGAGGTAGCAAAACGTCCACCTTCTAACTGAACCATTGGACGAAGTTCAGGTGGAATGACCGGAACTACATCCAGAACCATCCACTCAGGACGGTTTCCTGAATCACGGAAAGCTTCTAATACTTCCAAACGTTTCAGGATTCTTTTGTCGGAGATCTTTTCTTTTTCTTGGATCTTTTGGCGGATGATACGAGCTTCTGCATCCACATCGATACGAGAAAGAAGTTCTTTGATCGCGTCCGCACCGATACCAGCAACAAACTTGTCGCCGTATTCATCTAGGTAAGCGTGATATTCTTCTTCGTCGATTAACTCGCCGCGATTTCTTCCGGTATCAGCCGGATCGATGATCACATATTTTTCGAAATAAAGAACGCTCTTGAGCTGATTGATGGTCATGTCCAAGAGAAGTCCCATTCTAGAAGGAACGGAACGGTAATACCAGATATGAGAAACTGGAGCTGCGAGTTCGATATGACCCATACGCTCGCGACGAACTTTAGAGTGAGTTACCTCAACACCACATTTGTCGCAAACCACGCCTTTGTAGCGGATGGACTTGAACTTTCCGCAATAACATTCCCAGTCCTTAGTAGTTCCGAAAATTTTCTCGCAGAAAAGACCGTCTCTCTCCGGCTTTAAAGTACGGTAGTTGATTGTCTCAGGTTTTTTGACTTCTCCGTAAGACCATTCTTTGATCCTTTCCGGAGACGCTAATCTGATTGTTATTGATTCAAAATCGTTATTGGATCTCATGCTACCTTACTTCCCTTAGGCGTTCTCGATCGTTTCGAACTTAATCTTCTTCTTGCTCTTGGAATATTCATCTTCGTAGTCGGAGATATCAACGCTGTTACCTTCCGAGTCAGTGATGACGATATCCAATGCAAGACCCCTGAGTTCCTGCACCAATACGTTGAAGGATTCCGGAATTCCTGGTTTAATGGAATGGATCCCTTTAACGATAGCTTCGTAGATTCTTGCTCTTCCGAGCATGTCGTCTGACTTGATGGTAAGAAGTTCCTGAAGAGTATGAGATGCGCCGTAAGCTTCGAGAGCCCAGACCTCCATCTCTCCTAAACGCTGACCACCGAACTGAGCCTTTCCTCCAAGTGGTTGTTGAGTAACCAAAGAGTAAGGTCCGGTAGAACGAGCGTGGATCTTATCGTCCACCAAGTGAGCGAGTTTCAACATGTAGATGTAACCACAGAATACCTCGTTCATGAAAGGTAATCCGGTACGTCCGTCGTATAATTTGAATTTAGAGCTGAGAGGAAGATTTGCTTCTTTGCAATACTTCTCTACATCTGCTTCAGTAGCTCCGTCGAAAACTGGAGTTTCGAAATTGATTCCAAGTTTGCTTGCAGCAAGTCCGAGTTGAGTTTCGAAAATTTGTCCGAGGTTCATACGAGAAGGAACACCTAACGGGTTCAGAACGATATCCATTGGAGTACCGTCTTCCATGTAAGGCATGTCTTCTTCTGCCATAATACGCGCAACGACACCTTTGTTACCGTGGCGTCCTGCCATTTTATCTCCGACCAGAAGTTTACGTTTACGAGCTACGAAAACTTTCACCATTTCTTCCACACCGGCAGGAAGTTCATCTCCCTTCTCGCGTGAGAAACGTTTGATATCGATTACAGTTCCTTCGAAACCGTTCGGCATACGAAGAGAGGAATCTCTTACTTCCTTCGCTTTTTCTCCGAAGATGGAGTGAAGAAGTTTGTATTCAGGAGTTAGATCGGTTTCCCCTTTAGGAGTCACCATACCTACCAGGATATCTCCCGGTTTTACTTCTGCACCAACTCGGATCACACCGGTTTCATCTAGATCACGGAAAGCTTTGTCCGAAAGATTCGGAATATCTCTTGTGATCTGTTCTTGTCCAAGTTTAGTTTCTCTTGCTTGGATCTCGAACTCTTCGATGTGGATAGAAGAGAAAATATCGTCTTTTACAACTTTCTCGGAGATTAGGATCGCATCCTCGAAGTTGTAACCTTCCCAAGGCATGAATGCCACAAGAACGTTACGTCCAAGTGCGAGTGTTCCATTGTCTACCGCAGGACCGTCCGCAAGAACGGTTCCTTTTTGTAGAATGTTACCATTCTCATCCATTCTTTCGCCGGAAACGATTTGTCCCGCGATGGTAGTTCCTCTGCGAACTTCTTCGCCGTTAGAAACGATTGGTTGGTATTGTTTGTTACCGGAGATCAGATTGTATTCGCGAACGTTTCCGTTATCCGCAGTCACTTCGATTTTCTCTTTGCTGACTTTAGTAACTTTACCGTCGATCTCTGAGTGAACCACTCCAACAACTGGAGTTTGGTTGAAACAAGTACCTTGGTTGGTTTTCTTAAATTTAGTAAGATCGTAAGTATCGGATTCTTTTCCGCCTTTACGCTCGATTACAACCTTCTCCGCATCTACGTATGTAACCACACCTTCATGTCTGGAGATGATACAAATACGAGAATCGTAAGCTGCACGAGTTTCCATTCCGGTTCCAACGAAAGGAGCCTCTTGTCTAAGAAGAGGAACCGCCTGACGTTGCATGTTAGAACCCATGAGCGCGCGGTTCGCGTCATCATGCTCTAAGAATGGGATCAACGCAGTAGAAACGGATACCACCTGCATTGGAGCTAAGTCCATGTATTGGATCTCGTTCGGGTTGCGGAAAGGGTAATCCGATCTGTGACGAGTAGAGATAAGTTTATTTTTAAACTCTCCCTTCTCATCTACAGGAGAAGAAGATACCGCGATAGAATGATATTCTTCCTTATCTGCGGTTAAATATTCTATGTTATTGGAAACTTTACTGTTCTTAACAACTCTGTACGGAGTTTCCAAGAATCCATAATCGTTCACTCTCGCATAAGAAGACATGGAGAGAATAAGTCCGATGTTTGGACCTTCAGGAGTTTCAATCGGACACATACGACCGTAGTGGCTGTAGTGAACGTCACGCACTTCGAATCCCGCTCTATCTCTGGAAAGACCACCAGGTCCTAAAGCGTTCAAACGACGTTTGTGAGTGAGCTCTGCCAGAGGGTTTGTCTGATCCATAAACTGGGACAATTGGCTGGATCCGAAGAACTCATTGATAACTGCAGTGATCGGTTTAATGGAGATCAGAAGTTGTGGTGTTTGAGTTCCAACTTCTTGAACAGTCATTCTTTCTTTGATCACTCTTTCTACACGAGTAAAACCAACTTTAAGTTGGTTAGCGATCAACTCACCGACAGAACGAATACGACGGTTACCTAAGTGGTCAATATCGTCCGGATAGTAGTTTTCAGTTTCAGAGATCAAGTTGAGAAGGTAACGTACAGTCTCGATGATATCTGCAGGGCGAAGAACTCTTTCGATTGCGCTGGTGAATTCTTTAGGGTTATTGAATTCGAATTTGCTATTGATCTTGTAACGACCCACATCGCCCAGATCAAAAGATTTAGGAGAGAAGAAGAGGCGATTCAATTCGGCTTCTGCGTTCTCGATCGTAGAAGGTTCGCCTTGTCTCATGATACCGTGGAATTTAAGAACTGCGTCTTCGTAATCGTTGACTCCGTCTTTTTCCAAGCAGTTAACTAAAACAGGATTATCCTTGTCTTTAGGATATTCTACGAGTTCAACTTCCTTCACCTTCATCTCTTTTAAGATGGAGATATTATCTTCGTTGATCTTGGAACCGGCATCGAGCATTACCTCTCCGGTTTCCATATTGATCACGTCCGCGATCACTCTACGTCCGATCAGACGTTTGAGTTCCTTCGTAGAAGCTCCTCCGATCTTTGCTTTGGAGGATTTATAAAATAAACGTAATATCTCTTCGTTTGTTCCGTGCCCTAAAGACTTAACAAGAAGAGTTGCAGGGAATTTTTTCTTACGATCGATCTTAGCGACCAAAATTCCCTTATTGTCCATTTCAAATTCCAACCAGGATCCGCGATAAGGGATCACTCTGGCGGAGTAAGTATCTCTTTCTTCATCATAAGAGAAGAAGATACCTGGTGAACGGTGAAGCTGAGAAACTACAACACGCTCAGCTCCGTTGATGATAAAGGTTCCCTGTTCAGTCATTACAGGAAGATCGCCCATATAGACGACCTGCTCACGGATCTCTCCGGTTTCTTTGATGATAAGTCGAATGACCGCTTTTAAAGGAAGAGCGAAAGTAGCATCTGTGTCCTTACATTCTTGAGGAGATTTTTTAGCGTCTCCTAAAACATAGTGACTGTATTCCATCACCATGTCGTTGTTCGGACTTTCAATAGGGAAGGTTTCTCTAAAAACCGCTTCTAGTCCCTGGTTTTTTCTTTTTGTGGGATCCTTAACTTCGGATTGAAGAAACCAATCGAATGACTTCTTCTGAATCTGAATCAAGTTAGGAAGGTAATCCAAATTGGTGATCTTACCGAAGTTTACCCGTTTTCTTTCTACTTGACCGTACATTCGTGTGCTCCCTGGGATGATGGAAAATTATAACTGCGCGAAAAAATACAATAAGGCAAGGACGTCCGCTGGCCTCCTTGCCTGAGTGAAAGGATTGTAATCAGATATCGAGGAGACAAAGCCTCGGCTCCCTGATTAGACAGCCTTAAGTTCGATTTGAGCTCCGACAGCTTCTAATTTCTTTTTAATGTCGTCAGCTTCTGCTTTCGCAACGCCGTCTTTAACAGACTTTCCGCCAGCTTCTACTAGATCTTTTGCTTCTTTCAAGCCAAGACCAGTGATCTCGCGAACAACCTTGATAACTTCGATTTTTTTATCGCCGAAACCTTTCAATACAACGTTGAAGGAAGCAGGCTCATCTGCTGCCGCTGCTGCTCCACCTGCTGGTGCTGCTGCAGCTACTGCTACTGGAGCCGCTGCGGAAATTCCGAACTTCTCCTCCATTTTTTTAACTAGATCGGCTGCTTCTACTAGTGTAAGTTTGCCGAGTTGCTCTAATAACGCTTCAGTGGTAGACATATGGTGCTCCTTTGATTCCGTTTGGTCCTTTTAACTACTAAATTAGTTCTACTGATTATTCTTCTCTGCCGCTGCCTGGATAGCACGTGCGAGTCCTGCGATAATTTGGTTCAAGCCAGAAGCGATACTTCTTGCCGGACCATTGATACCGCCTGCGATTTGAGCCAATAATTGCTCTCTCGAAGGAAGACCTGCGATTGCTTCCACTCCCTCTCCGTCCAGAACGGATCCGTCCAAGTATCCCGCTTTCAGAATAAGATTCTTATTCGTCTTTGCGAATTCTTTTAGGACCTTCGCTGCATTCGGAAGGTTTGCGTCTGAGAAAATCGCTGCTAACGGTCCTTGGTATTCGGAACCGAAGGCGATGTTCTTATCCTTATGCTTCTCGGATTCTTTTAATGCGAGTAAGAAGAGATTGTTCTTGATCACTTTCATCTCGGATCCTTCTTTACGAAGTTTCGCGCGAAGATTTGTGATCTCTTCTACTGTGAGTCCGCTGTAGCTGGCTAGGATAAAGTCGCTACGTTTTTCTAATCTGCCTTTTAATTCGGCTACTGCTTCAATTTTTTCCTGGCTGGGCATTGTTCCTACTCCCGTCTACTACATCCTTAAATGGATGTGTTGACCAGTTCCTTAACGTCTACTTTCACGCCTGCACCCATAGTTGGGGAAACGGAGAAAGTTTTCAGATAATCACCCTTTGCATCCGAAGGTTTGTCTCGGAGAAGAGTTTGAACTACTGTACGAATGTTTTCTACTAGTTTGGTATGATCAAAACTGACTTTACCAACACCTAGGTGAACGACTCCGCCTTTGTCCGGACGGTATTCGATACGTCCTGATTTCAGTTCGCCAACTGCTTTCGCAACATCGTTAGTAACTGTTCCAGCCTTAGGCTTAGGCATTAAACCTTTACGTCCTAAGATCGGTCCCAGTTTACCTACTTCCTTCATCATATCAGGAGTAGCAACGCAAGCGTCGAAGTCGGTCCAACCGCCGGCAACTTTCTCGATCAGGTCCATATCGCCCACGAATTCCGCACCTGCGTTTTTCGCGTCGTTTTGTTTGTCTCCTTTACAGAAAACAAGAACCCGAACCAGTTTACCGGTTCCGTGAGGAAGAGAAATAGTTCCCCTCACGTTTTGGAGAGATTTATAATTTACTTTCGTAGCGATTTCTATCGTTCCGTCGAACTTAGAGTAAGAAGAAGCCTGAGCTAATTCTACAGCTTTATCGATCGGATAAACTTTAGTTGCGTCGACTTTCTCTTTAGCCGCGCGATATTTTTTTCCGCGTTTCATGAATTAACCCTCTACCGTAACGCCCATAGAACGACAAGTTCCAGCGATAATTTGAACAGCTGCGTCCAGATCATTCGCGTTTAAGTCTTCCATTTTGGTTTTAGCAATTTCTTCTAATTGCTTACGAGAAATCTTCCCTACCTTAGTGGTATGAGGAGTTGCGGAACCAGACTCTAATCCGATCGCTTTCTTAACAAGAAGAGCTGCCGGAGGAGACTTGGTAATGAATGTAAAACTCCTGTCGGAGAATACTGTAATTACTACAGGAAGTTTGTACCCGATCTGGGACTTACTTCTTTCGTTGAACTGCTTGCAGAACTCCATGATGTTCAATCCTGCCTGACCGAGAGCCGGTCCGACTGGAGGAGCAGGGTTGGCCTTACCGGCTTCAACCTGGAGCTTAATCTGCTTTACTACTTTTTTTGCTGCCATTGGCGAAACACCTTATTTGTTTCTCCCGGTTCTCCCACCGGTCAGGGTTCGGTTTTGACCTGTAGATAATCTAATTCCACAGGGGTAGAGCGTCCGAAAATCTCCACCTTCACTCTGAGTCTTCCTTTGTCCGGGAAGATCTCGTCTACGACTCCAGTAAAATTCGCGAAAGGACCGTCGATAATCTTCAGGCTATCTCCCACTTTAAACAACAATCTAGGAGTAACTGGCTCCTCTGATTGGAACTCTCCGGTTTCCGCGAAAAGATTTTTCACCTCGTCTACGGAAAGAGGTTCTGGTCCTCCATCTTTTGATCCCACAAAAGTGGAAACAGAAGGAAGACTTTGGATCATGAATCGAAGGTCCTCGTCCATATCCATTTCAACAAGAACATAGCCCGGCATAAGTTTCTTCTTAGTGACCTTCTTTTTGCCGTTCTTCATCTCGGCGACTTCCATGGTAGGAATACGCACTTGAGAAATCTTTTCCTCCAGCTTACGCTGTTGGATCAGCTTTTCCAGATTTTTCTGGACCTTATTCTCGTGACCGGAATAAGTCTGTAACGCATACCATTTCAAATCAGCCATCATAATCACATTTTATCCTAAGTTCTTACAGATTCCAGAATCCGGTAAGCAACTTCACAATCGCAGTATCCGAAAAGAATAGAAAAGCAGAGAAAAATAAAACCGTGACTAGAACAACGATGGTGGACTGCATCACCTCTTGTCTATTCGGCCATTGAACTTTTTTAAGTTCTTCTCTACATTCTTGTACAAATGCGCCAAACTTCACTATAAATCCTTCCTAAACTTTGTCGAACCTTAGGATCAAAACTCCAGGTCTGGAGAGAATCGAACTCCCACCAAGGACTTTGGAGATCCTTGTTCTACCATTAAACTACAGACCTATTCGAACTTAGCCCTCTACCAGGCTTGAACTGGTGACCCCTTCCTTACCATGGAAGTGCTCTACCACTGAGCTAAGAGGGCATGTCTATCTACCCGCTCCCAGAAGAGGAGCTAGAAATACACAGTATTTTTACCCAGGGTCCCTGGTCAAGGTTTTAGCGGCTCTTACCTGGTTGCTGGCATTATTTATGCAAGGGGGAGAAATTTTTGGGTCTTCTTCGCAAAGCCCTACTTGACTTTAGTGAGATGATATCTCTCTTATGTGACATAAGTAAACAAGACATATGAGAAGAAGGTAACGTACATTCAAAATTTTCTCCGCCAGCGGTAAGGCGGAACCAATTTTCTAGCGCCGAATCACTTTTCCGCTCCCACTCTCTTGACATATGGCACTTAACACCATATATTACCATTCATGTTAGCTGTCAAAACCACTCTATACATTCCAGACGAACTGATCTCCAGTGCACAAGATTATACCGGGATCTTAGAAAAGACACGTCTCGTGCAGGAGGGATTGCGTGCACTTATTCGAGAAAAATCTGCAGAAAGAATGGCTCTCTTAGGTGGAAGCGATCCAAAAGCGGAAGGTCCTACCCGCAAAAAAACCTCTAAATGACGGCGGTGCTCGTAGACACCTCAGTTTGGATCAATCATCTGCGCAAATCGGATCCCAAACTGGTCGAACTACTAAGCCTTGGCTTAGTACGACGTCATCCTATGGTAGAGGGAGAACTCAGTTTGGGAAATTTTAAAAATAAGAATTCCTTTCTAACCGAATATGCCCAATTGAAAGAAGTTCCGATTGCAAACCATAAAGAGACCATGATATTTTCCGAAAGAAATTCGCTGGCCGGACTAGGAATCGGCTGGATCGACGCACATTTGCTTGCAAGTTGTATCTTAGGAAGTGTTAAATTATATTCTGCAGACTTATCTTTAACAAAGGCTGCGGAGAAGGTTGGCATCGCGGAAATTACAACATGAACGAGTTTGGAACCCAATCTTATACTTCTTTATTTTTAGCCTTTTCGATCGGACTCGCTTTTTTATTTTCACTCGGAGAAATTTTCTCTTCTCCTAGAGGAGAAAAACAAAATCTATTAGCGATTATTTTTTTCTTAGTCGGTATCTTTCTCACTCACGCATTCTTACTCACTTGTAAGGTGATCATATATTACCCTGGATTATATCTCACCCATCTTCCTGTTTCGGGATTGATGGGTCCCTTCATCGAACGTTATCTTCTTCTTGCGATGGGAAACACACCCGAGTCCAAAAAAATTTTTTACCTAAAGATGCTTCCCGCTCTTGCAATCTTTCTATGGATGTCGCCCTTCTATTTTTCAGGCGGACCCGAAAAGATAGAAGTACTGAAAAGTCTGCTACAAACCGGCCTCCCTTTATTTTTGAAAATTCCGGTATTGAGCACAATGGGAGTCATGTTCGTATTCCTACTTTCCACATTCTTCCGTTTATTTTGGGGATTCAGACTTTCGGTAATTTACAAAGATCCGAGGATGCTTACGATCTTAGGAGTAAGCATTTGTATCTTAATCATTATATTATACGGATTCGTCTCCGTATCTATTGGATCTATCAGAGGATTAGAAGGTGTCGGTTCTCTAATCGGGATATTCTTATGCGCTTTGTATATACTACGCCAGGGATTTCCTGAATTTTTCTTAGAAGTCCAAAGAGTTGTAGAAGAAGAAAAAAAATACAGAGCCACTCAACTTGGCGGCTTAGACCTAGAGAATATAAAACAAAGTTTAGAAAGCCTATTCCAAAAGGAGAAGGTATTCTTAAAAGAAGATCTGACTCTCGGATTTTTGGCAGGCAAATTAGAGATCAGCACTCACCAACTTTCAGAATACCTGAACAACGAGATTGGAAAAAATTTCTTTCAATTATTGAATGAATACAGGGTTGAAGAAGCTAAAAAGAAAATAGAATCAGATCCTCAGGAAGTTTTATTATCTATCGCCTATTCTTCAGGATTTGGCTCCAAATCCGCTTTTAACGAGGTTTTCCGAAAGGAGACCGGATTTACACCTTCCGAATACAGAAATAAAATCCGTAAAAGTAAGTCCAAATAGTCCGTTTCGATCGGTCTGGACGTATATTTTATTCCACCCCGATCGGGGAGGACGATTTCTTTTAGGATCCGCCGTAAACTGAATACAGAGATCGGAGGAAAAATGGCAATCAACGCTTGTGATTTCGGTTGGGAATGTGTTCGGAATTTCGGACTATTCCAACTTTCTATGAACTTTATTAGATACTATCCTTTAGCAGGACTTGCATTCTTTATATTCTGGGTTTGGAAAAAAGGATACTTTGAGAAATACAGGATCCAGAAAAATTTTCCAAAATGGGAGAAGGTAGTATACGAGATCAAACAGTCTGCCGTTACGATGGTAATGTTCAGCTTGGTTGCAGTTATTTCTTTCAGTCTTCAAAAATTAGGATATCTTCCAAGAGCGCTCTACTTCGATATTTCCGAAAGAGGTTGGGCTTACGCGATCTTAAGTTATATCTTGATCACAGTTTGGCATGAGACTTGGTTTTATTGGGCTCATAGGTTAATGCATCACAAAAAGGTTTATACTTTTGTTCATGCAATCCATCATAAATCCGTAAACCCTTCTCCTTTAGCCGCTTATAATTTCCATTGGGCAGAAGCCTTTTTAGAAGCGATTTATGTGGTGCCGTTTATCAGTTTGGTTCCGATCCATTTCGGAGTATTTATATTCCATACATTCTATGCGATGATAATGAATATATGGTGGCATCTAGGATATGAATTTTTTCCGAAAGGTTGGGCAAGTCATCCGATCACAAAATGGATCAATACTTCTACCCATCATAATCTTCATCACCAAAAGTTTCATGGGAACTATAGCCTCTATTTCAATTTTTGGGATAGGATCATGGGAACAAATTTCCCGAATTACGAAACCTATTTTGATGAGGTAGTAGAGAAGAAGGAAGATTATTCAAAAACCGACTTAGCTTCTCAGATTGGGTTTGCGAAGTAAATTTCCTCTATACAATTTTCATTAGCTCAAACTGGAAACCGAGTCTCCTCGGTTTCCTTTTTTTGTATCTAAAACTTAGAATATAATTCCGCTTCCTCCATGGCCACCGCCACCGTGACCTCCTCCCCCGTCACCACCGCCTGAAC